>WAMH01000116.1 GCA_015522395.1 Thermococcus sp.
GAAGCCCATGTGGCTGAGGCTCCCCCTCTCAACGTAGAGCGTCCTGTAGAAGACCTCTGTCGTGGTGGGACTCCTCAGGTAGGCCGCGGCCGAATAACCGCCGAACAGAACTGCCAGGCCAATCGATACCGCAAGCAGAAGGGCAATGGCCCTGCCCCGTTCAATCTTGAAATTCATCGTGAATCATCCTCCTCGGAAAAACTTCTATTGCAGACGACCCTCACTCTGAGACCGTTGCTCTCTATCCCGTACTCCACTATCCTCGCCCCGGAGTTGAGGGTGTGGGTTCCGCACGACAGCCCGCAGTGTCTTGCCCTCACCGTAACGTCGATGTGCTCGCTTCCCCCCGCCGGGACCCTGACGTACCAGATCAGCCTGACGCCCCTCCTGCAGCCGCAGCCGGAGGGCGTGAGGAAGTAGAAGCCGGAACTTGCCCTAATTCCACAGGGGACAACCCTAAAGTCGGCGGGTATGAAATCGGTCACCGTAAGCTCAAGAGGCTCGGAGGTCGGGTTCGTAACCGTTATCCTGAAGGTCCAGGGACCCCTCGCGCCCCTGCCGACGGTTGCGTTTCCAAAAACGAGCGTCTTCTCTATCGTCGGCTCTCCCGTGACAACCACCTTGAGGGGGCAGGGTGAAAGCGATGCGGAGCCGCCGTCCCACTCAGCGTACAGGGCCATCGGAATCACGTAGACCCCGGGCGCCACGTTTCTGGAGGTTATCCTTCCGGTCAGCGTGCGCTCCTCCCCCGGGGAGAGAACAGCTGAAACCCCGTTTTCAGTCTCGACCTCAACACCCAGTCCCGCCGGAAGCGACGAACGGTCCGGCTCAAGGGTTAGGGATATATCATGATCCCTCGGCAGGTAGTTCATGACCGTCAGCGCGTCAAAATCCAGCGTGGAGTTCCGGCCTATCGTGACGACGGCGGCATAGCCATCGCTGCACCTGAAGCCAACGTACTCCTGGTCGTGCGGAACCACCATGACGGAAACGTTCCTGACCGAGCCGTAGCTCCGGAAGTTCCCGCTCGAACCGACCACCAGGAGGAGGCCAAGAACGAAGGCAAGGGCAAGGAAAAGCGTCCTCATATCAATCATCCCCCATGAGTTTGCTCAGGAGGCTTCTCCTCCTGGTTCGTATTCTAAAAACGTCGCCGTCAGCTATATCGGCGAGCCTGTAAAAAGCCAACAGAACAAAGGCCAGCTCAACGGAGTATACTGCGAGGGGAAGGTAGGGATTCACGCCGTAGAGTGCCTCCACGAGGCTCCCCGGCAATACCGCCGGATAGGAGCGGACCGAAACCTCCACGCGGTAAACCCTTGTATCGGCCGGAACCTTCACGTCCACCGTCACGTTTCTGGAGGAGCGGCCCTCAAGCCTGAAGGACATCCCGTTGGTTATTTCGGCCCCCTTTCCCCTCTCCTCGACGAAGTAGTGGAAGGGATATACCGCACTGTTCTCCACGGTCAGGTTCCTCTGAAAAGTGCTGCCGGGCAGATACCAGCCCTCCCTCTGGCCGCCCGCGAGGGTCGAGGAGTAGCTGAACGCCAGGGTTCCCCACGATGCCACGATAACGAAGAGAAAACCGGCGATGATTCCGACGGACAGAAGGGCGTAGAGGGTTTTCGCTCTGACGCGGATGAACTTTCGCTTTCTCCTGCCCCTTCTTTTCTTCCCGCCGCCGGAGAACGTCAGGAACGCACCCAGAAGGAGAAATACGGCCACGGCGTAGACGTTCATCAAATGCTTTCTCGCGGACTCTATCAGGTCTCCCCCTCCCCTTATGACGAGGGGATGACCCGAGATCGTCACGACCTTTCCAGCGATGTCCGAGGGCTTAACGAGGGGATAAATCCCGTCCTGCTGGTCAGTAGCAACGTTGTTGTCGCCCTTCGTTATGTAACCTTCATCTGAAACCGCGAAGACCCTGTGCACGGTCCAGCCGTCGCGCCTGTGGAAGACTATGATGTCCCCAACGTCACCGGTTCTCGCAAAGGGATTCATGAAGAAGAGGTCTCCCCTGTCTATCGTCGGCGTCATGCTGTCAGAATAAGCGTATGAAACCAGAACGGGCCTGTCAAGCAAAAAGCCCGCTACTGATACGGTAAGGAATAGGAGCATGAGTGCAACGGCCATGTTCTCTACGATTCTTCTCATAGGGATCCCTCTAAATAAAGATCAGCCGGGGCAAAGGCCCCTGAAGGAGATCATTGGGTTTCCCCTTCGCAGGCACCGGCTATGGCCTCGATGTGGATCTCCAGCTGGTAGTTGCCCTCGGTCGAGTTGGTGTTGTCAAATATCATGCCTATCGGGACGGGGTTTCCATGCTCAACTGTGAACACGAGATTGTTACTCGGTCCGGCTATTGGGTCGTCGTAGTCGCCCGCGAAGAGCAGAACGTCGCTGTGCTGGCTAGTTATGGCGACGCATATCGGATAGCTTGTTTTGTTGTTCTCCCAGAGCTCGTTGCTGACCTGAAACATCTCCTCAAAGACGTAGGTCGTGTTGGGGCTCATACCGTTCCCGCCGCCCTCTGGGTGGTTCGGGTTGTACTGGCTTATGTCAACGTAGAGCTTTCCGGCATCGTAGGTAACGTACGGCTGGAGGGCCGTCAAGTCGATCAGCTCGTTGTCATCTGAAACGACGTCAAAGCTTGCCGCCCTGTCCGCGGAGTAGTAGCGGAAGTTGGCCCCCGCGCCAACGGCCATGAGCATTGCGATCATAATCGCCGCGAGTCCGAGCAGTTTGTTCATCTTCCATCACCTCACTCGTTTCCCTGGCCACACTTTCCAACGAGCTCACTGGGCTCGGTGCCGAGCCTGTAGGCCTGTATGTGTATGGTGCTGCTCTGGGTCGTGTTGACCGGGTCGTTTCCAACGGTGAAGTCCATTCCCACCTTAACCGCGTCACCGCTGTTCACGATGAAGCAGACGTCGTTCTTCGCCATGTCGCTGGCGTAAACAACTGAACCTGTGGCAACGTCGTGGACGTCGTGGTCGGCCCCGTAGAACTGAATCGCGGTGTTTGCATTGGTTATCCTGACAACTATGGTCATATTGTTCTCCCACAGATCGTTGCTTACCTGGAAGACCTCATCGAAGTTGTACTCCGAGTTCGGACTCAGGCCGTTTCCGTAACCCGGCCAGTTGGGGTTGTCGGGACTTATGTCCACAACGAGGACCCCTCCGTCGTTTATGTACGCGTATGGCTGGATCGGCGTCAGGTCTATGAGCTCGTTGTCATCGCTGACTATGTCCCAGTGCACGCTCCTGCTTGCGGTGTAGTCCCTGAAGTTTGCTCCAGCCCCCAGAACGAGGCCAAAGGCCACAACCAGGGCAAAAATCCCCAAAGCAAGGTTTTTTCTCAATTTTTTCGCCTCCGTTTGGAGGCACCGTGGACACCAGTCAAACCTGGGTGGGGGCTGTTGGGCCCCTCGGTGCCACGAACACACAGATTTGGCCCTGCATCGCGCAGTGCCCCTTGGGTGGGCAACCCCATAAGGTTGCTCCACTGACAACTATGCTCCTGGTGTATATAGTAAATTCCGGGTTACTGCCGGGGTAACGTGGTGTTACCCCTTCAAAAACACCAGCTCTCAAGGAGTGGTTTTGAATGGCTCACACCAGCCTTTTAATGAGCCTGTGGTGGAGAAGACTGATGAGTAAGTACACGAGGGCCGCGAATGTAAGGTGAACGTTTTCGAGGTACATGCCCGTCAGAATGAATATAAGGGAGATGCCCGCGTAGAAGGTACTCCAGCTTATGTCGTGCCTCCCCACGACCTCCATGTAAACCGTCACGTCCTCGGGTATCTTGAGGAGCCTTACGGTACCCCTCTCGAAGGATATCACCCCTTCCCTCTCCAGCTTGGGTATGTGCGTCTGAACGAGGCTCACGTAAACGCTCTTTCTGTGCTTCCTGTCGGTTGCTCCTTCCTTCTCTGCTATGAAGTCAACGACGTCCCTGAGCTCGGCTCTCCCCTCTCTGTTCTGGAGGTACTCTATCATCAGCATCCTCCTGCTGTTTCCCAGTATTATCGAAGACGTCCCCACGGCTCTCACCTCAGCCTGTAGTGGTTTCTACAGTTCCCCTTTGTGCGGGAGACCTCGACGGAACCCTCTTTGGTCATCCGTCTGAGGGTTCTTTCAACGCCCTGCCTCGTGCAGTTGAGACCTCTCTCCCGGAGGAACCTCGTTATGAATGCGACGCTGAGTTCACCGTGGGCACGCAGTATACCCGTGATCTCGTCCTCCAATCTCGCTGAACAGTTCATGTCATCACCTCACTCTGAGCCCACGGTAACATCCGAGTGCCATGTTGGGTTGTCCTCGGTTGTATTTAAGGGTTCCCAAAAAGTTTTGTTCATTAATTGGGACTGCTGAAATGCTATCCCGGCAAAAAGGCAGCCTGTTGTTTAGATTCTGGATATACGCCGGCACGAGAAAGCGTTTTATCTCGGAAACCTCTGGGAGGTAATTGTAAATTTTCCAAACTCTTAAAAAAATATTCTGGAAATGGGGCGTGACCGGGCGGGGACTTCATGGAAAATACATTGGGACGATGGCGGATGGCACAAAGGGTATCCTGAAAATTACTCCTTGGAGTATAACACGTGGTTTGAAATGCGAAGAATGTGGTAGCCCCGCGGGGATTCGAACCCCGGTCCAGGGATCCAGAGTCCCCGATGCTTGGCCGCTACACCACGGGGCTATACCCGATGTTAGCTCCCGAGTTGGATTTATAAATTTTATCCCCCCAAACCTTCGCAGTGCGGGGCCTCCCCGTTCATGGTTCTACTGAGGGGTCACATGGATGCGCTTTTCCAGAGTACCGCACAGGCAGAGGGGCTCAAATGGGTAAAGTCTCTTCTGGAAGGATGGGTTTCTGGAAAAGACACGTTATCCCCACCGGCGCTTTCGTCAGAATGGCGGGATATGGTGGGGCCGCCGAGATTTGAACTCGGGTCCCCGGCTCCCGAAGCCGGAAGGATAGGCCAAGCTACCCCACGGCCCCACTGCCCGGTGATAAGGGAATTCGCAGAATTTATAAAGTTTGTGGCCAAGGCCCGGCGGGGGAAGGGATTGAAGGTTTCCATCATCGTGCCAACCTACAACGAGC
>WAMH01000117.1 GCA_015522395.1 Thermococcus sp.
GTTCTCCACATGGCGATGAAAAAGTCCACGGTGAGGCCCTCTTCCTTCTCCTCTCTCTTACCGTAGAGGGCGTAGAGAACCGCCCAGAAGGCGATGATCGCGAACGTGATGATTACCAGAGTGGTGTTCATCTGTCCCACCTAAGCCCTTTCACTCCGTCGGTTTAAAAAGTAATCGGGCTAAAGCCTTCCAAGGAACTTGAGGATGTATATCTTTGTCCTTACGTCGAAGGCCGAGGAGATTACCTCTCTCAGATTGCCCCTCATGGTGGGATTGAGCCTGAAAGCGTTGAGAACGTCCCTCGCACCGCTCTTATCCCCCCCAAAGAGCTTCAGGAGGCCTATCTGGAGGAGGTGGTAGCTCAGCACTTCCGGGTTGTGCTTTATGTCCCCGTGCTTCTCTATCATTCTGTACCGCCCGGCCAGGTACTTTGCGAAGGAAAACTGGCCCGAGTGAATCGAATAATCAACGAGCGGCTCATCTATCGCCCCGAAGCGACAGACCCTCGACATCCTGAGCCACATGTCCCAGTCCTCGCACGTGGGGAAGCTCCCCCTGAAGATGCCGGCCTTTTTGAAGCACTCCCTTTTAACCAGTATCGTCGAAGTTCCCGTTATGTTGTCCTTCAGCAGGTACCTGTAAACGTTCCCGGCCGCCTTCGGGTGCTTTATTCCCAGGATCTTTCTCCGCTCAAGGTAGTAGTAGGTAAAGGCCGTGTAGATGAGACCGTGGTTATTTGGTAGTCCCTTAAAGAGCTCAAGCTGTCTTTCGAGCTTGTCCTCCCTCCAGCGATCGTCGTCGTCGAGAAACGCTATGAACTCCCCCCTTGACTTCAGAACTCCAAGGTTGCGGGCGTTGGCTATACCCCTCCCGTTCTGTGGGATGTAACGGAGTCTCCCGTCGTTAAAAGAGGCAACGAGTTCCCTCGTGGCTTCACTCCTTGCCCCGTCTATCACTACTATCTCAAACTCGTCGAAGGTCTGGTTTAACACGCTCTCAATGGCCCTTCCGAGAAGGCTCTCTCTCCTGTACGTGGGGATTATAACGGAAACTTTTGGCCTCAATATCCCTCCTCCAGGAGTTTTATCAGGGCCTTTGCTACCTCCAGATCTTCCCTGAAGGTTATCTTGAGGTTGAAGCAGTTGCAATTCAGGGTGTGAACATCAAAGCCCGCCTTCATAGCCAGGAGGATATCGTGGGGGATGGCGTTCAGGTAGTCACCCTCTACCGCGAGTTCGAGGGTTCTTTTGAGGATCTCGTAGCGGTAGCCGGTTGGAGCTTCGCCTATGGCGTAACGGGAGCGGTCGTGGATTGTTTTGATCTTTCCCTCATTCAGCTCTATGAGGTTCCCTGTTATCGGGTTCATCGTGGTGACGACGTCTCTCTCGTCGAGCCCTTCGATGATTCTCTCGAAGACCCAGGTTGGGGTGAATGGTCTCACCGCATCGTGGACGATAACCTTTTTTTCCCCCTTCTCAACCTCTCGAAAACCGTTGAGCAGGGACTCGTTCCTCGTCTTCCCACCCAGTGTGACCTTGGAGATTTTTGGGTAAGATTTCTTCAATTCCTCGGCGGTCTCAACGAAACCAGGGTTTGAGACG
Organism: Thermococcus sp.; assembly: GCA_015522395.1. GTDB lineage: Archaea > Methanobacteriota_B > Thermococci > Thermococcales > Thermococcaceae > Thermococcus. The sequence continues at coordinate 1,602 of WAMH01000117.1, forward strand.
AGAACGATGGAGTCTATCCCATCAACCCCGGAGATCCTTTCAAGGGTGTGTTCTATTATCATCTTGCCCTCCAGATTGTAGTACTGCTTCGGGATTCCCAAACCTGCTCGCTTTCCGATACCCCCAGCGAGAAGAATCAACGCCGTCATTCTACCGCCCCCTTGATTAGTTGCCTGTAAACCCTCTCCGAGGATTTATCATCGACTCCAACCTCATAGAGGAGGCTTTTAACGGTTTTTCTCCACTCCAAATCCTTCTCCGGGTCTTCAAAGTAAGCCTCGAGGGCCATGGTCAGTTCATCAACGTCTTCGGGTTTGCTCCCGGGGGCGAAGAAGTCGTATGGGAGGAGGAAACCGCTCTTCCCCTCAAGCTCTCGTCTGTCCGGCAAATAGAAGACCACCGGCCTCTCCAGGAGGAGATAGTCCTCATAGATGCTTGAATAATCCGTTATGAGAACGTCAAAGGCCCCCATCACGTCGTTTATTGTAAGGAGGTTTTTGGAAAGTGAATCATTAGTAAGGAGCTTAACGTTTTCGCTATCCTTAATCTCGGGTTTTACCGCATCAGCCACGAGCTTGTGGGGTTTTATAACGAGCAATGCATTATTAGTTTTCAAAAAGCGGGTGAATCTCTGGGAGATGAGGCTTTTGACGACCCTTACACTTGCATCGAAATCCTTCAGGTAGCTCGTGTACCTGTAGGTTGGAGCGTAGAGGAGAACATGGTCATGATTCTCAAGGTCCACTCCCAGAATCTCCGAGAGGAGAGTTTTGGCGCTCTTCAGGTTGGCCAGCATGCCGTCGTTCCTTGGCTGTCCTAGGATTCTGAACTTCTTTGGCTTTATCATGAACTGCCTCACGAAGGCTCCAACTACCAGCTCGGAAGTCGTTACGAAGTCACTTGTCCAGCGGTCCATGTGGAGGTAGAGGTCCCTAACTCCGAGTGGATGTTCATAGCCAGTCTTTTTACCCGGAAGCCCGTGCCAGAGCTGAATGGCCCTCTGGCCAAGGTGAGGTGTTACAGGCAAGACGTCCGTTGTAACGACGAACTTCGCCCTTACCAGCTCCTTCAATCCCCCTGCCGAGTAGAGGGGAACCCCTTTAGCGTCGGGATACCTCTCGGCTAGTGCATTCCATCCCGCGGAGCTTGGTTTGTTCAGGAGCCATACTAGCTTATATCCTTTGTTTAGCCCATAAACGTACTTGAAGAGCGCGAGAGTGTTGTCGGAAACGTCTGGCGTGGAGTAAAAGACTATCCTGTTCTCGTCTTTGGGCAGCATGTTCACCAGTGAGATTACCCTTGAAGCCAGCAGCTGGAGTCGGACGCGGTTCATGGTTATCGTATTTAGTAACTGTAAAGCTTTAAAACGTTCTCGGGCAACAATCCCCGGGAGAGCGGATGGTAAAGGTCAGCGTCATAATGCCCAACAAGAACAACGAGCGGTGGCTTAGGAAGTCCATTGAGAGCGTCATCAACCAGACCTACAAGAACTGGGAGTTGATAATAGTAGACGACCATTCCACGGATAGGAGTCCGGAGATAATCCGGGAGTACATGGATCGAGACGATAGGATAACGGGGATTTTTGATCCCGATAAACCATTTCCCCTTACGAGGAACATCGGGATTGAGGTCTCATCTGGGAGGTATATACTGTTCCTGGATAGTGATGATTGGATAGATGAAAGAATGCTTGAGGAGGGTGTCAGAAGTTTTAGAGAAAACAAGGTTGATGCGTACGTTTCGAGCTATAGAGTAATAAGGAGTAATGGTTCAATTCAGGAGTTCAAGTAC
>WAMH01000118.1 GCA_015522395.1 Thermococcus sp.
CCGCCTTGAGGGAGGTGTAGAAGTCCGGGTTGCTCCTGTAGTCGCTCAGGATTATCTTAAGGCCGCCCTCGTCGATGAAGATGTAGTCGGGGTTCTCCTTCAGGAGGAACTCCTTGTCAACCTGCGCCCAGCCGTTCCTGCTCTTCAGGTTTGAGGCTATGTTGTTCAGGTGGAGGACGGTAAACGGCGCGTAGTCTGTGTAGGTGCTCGTTATCCCATGGGCGCCCTTGTAGCCGATTCCACCGACGTAAACTTTGGGACTTTTGAGGCCCTTCGTGAGGTTTTCCAGGTAGCTCTGTTGCTCCTCGATGAACCGGATTACCTCTTTCGCCCGCTTCTCCTTCCCGAGTATCTTCCCGGCGAGGAGGAGCGAGTTGAAGAACTTCTGGTCCGTGAAGTTGCTCAGCGTTCCGTAGCTCAGAACAACAACGGGGATCCCGGTCTTCTCCTGAACCTCATCGGCCTCGTTTCTACTCACGAACACCATAAAGATGACCTGTGGGTGGACTTTGATGAGGGCCTCGAAGTTGGGCAGCTTTCCAGGCCCGCCGGGTCCGATGACTGGCAGCTTCAGAAGCTCGGGATGCGCCAGAATGTATGGCCTGCCGTAGGGGAAGCGCTTCTCGAACTCCTCAATGCCGACAACGTCCTTGGTGGCGTTCAGGTAGACGAGTATCCTGAGTGCACCCGGTCCTACTGCCACAACCCGCGTAACGTTGGCCGGCACCTTGACGGTCCTGCCGAGGGCGTCGGTTATCTGGACGTACTGCTGGGAGGCCTTCCCATATGATGAAGTCGCTGTTGAAGTGCCGCTGGAGGAACTTGAGCCTATGCAACCACTAACTACAACCACCATTGCTATTAAAAACATTGCAAGGAACTTCTTCACGTCATTCACCCCCGCCAAACTCCACTATTCCCCTGCCAACCACGCCGAGGTACCTCTCCCCGGCACAGCGGAGGCAGAGGGGCTTTCCATCCACGTAAACCGCCCTCGTCTTCATGACGAGTTCACCGCACTTCGAGCAGCGCACGCTCTCGAATATCGGGGCCTGCTCCACAGGCGGCACCTTAACGCGCTCGATTTTGAACTCCTCCTTTGGCATGTTCAGTATTCTACGGGCGGCTTCCTCCCAGAGTTCCCAGAGCTTTGCCCGCTCCTCGGGGGTTCCCCTCCTCTCCTTCACCACCCTGTTGAAGAGCTCCCTCGAGCCTGGGGGATAATACTTTGCAAGTCTTTCAGCATCGGCGTAAACCCTCACCCCCTCCCAGCTTGAGCGCTTCACGAGGGTCAGGGCCGTTTTTCCGAGGTCGAGGTACACCAGCGAGTTGTTTCCGAGAGTGCAGCCCGTAGTAACCTGCACGCCGTCTGCAAAGCAGCTGTTGCTCTCGACTATCGCCAGAATGCTCTCGTCAACGCTTCCGGAGTAGTCCAGCCGACCAACGCCGAGTTGCTCCATCGCCACCAGGGAGGCCCTTATTCCGAGCGCGAGATACGGACAGACGTGCCCGTGGAACTCTCTCGCATACTCTAGGATGCCCTCGGCGTCCCTCTCTTCGACGAGACGGTTGAGGTTCAGCATGGTATCACCAAAGCAAAAAATAGTGGCACGATTTTTAACCTTTTCTTTCCAAAAGTATTATGAAAAAAGTTTCTAATGACAGTTGAATCAGACTAGATCCTTCCCGGTTCCGGTCATGACGAGCTTGCCGTGCTTTACCCCCTTGAGGCTCAGCAGCCTGTCGGCTATCTCCTTTATTCTACTGGCTTTTCCCTTGACGATAACCACCTCCAGGCAGTTGTGGAGGTCCATGTGAACGTGGATGCTCGAGACTATCTCATCGAGGTATTCGTGCTGCAAATCAAGGAGTTCCTTGACGACTTCTGCCTCGTCGTGGTTGTAGAGCATTGTTATGGTCCCAGCAACTTCAGCGTTGCCGGTCTCCCACTCGTGCCGTACTATGAAGTCGCGCATCATATCGCGTATGGCCTCGCTCCTGTTGACGTAGCCCTTCTCCTCGATGATCCTATCGAACTTCTCAAGAAGCTCTTCCGGAACCGAAACGCCGAAGCGAACAACGCCCATCTTCACCACCCTCTTTTGACTACCCACATTTGGGCTTAAGCCTTTTTAAGGTGTTACGTTTATGCCAATCCGGTGATACCATGCACGAGTGGGCTTTGGCGGATGCCATAGTTAGAACCGTCCTTGACCATGCCAACAGGGAGGGAGCGAAGCGCGTTAAGGCCGTCAAAGTTGTCCTGGGCGAACTGCAGGACGTCGATGGGGAGATAGTGAAGTTCGCGATGGAGCAACTCTTTGCTGGAACGATAGCAGAAGGGGCGGAGATAATCTTCGAGGAGGAAGAGGCCGTTTTCAGGTGCAGGAATTGCGGCTATGAGTGGAAGCTCAAAGACGTGAAGGAGAAGTTCGACGAGCGTCTCAGGGAGGACATGCACTTCATTCCAGAGGTCGTCCACGCTTTCCTGGCCTGTCCGAGGTGCGGCAGCCACGACTTTGAGATCGTTCAGGGAAGGGGAGTCTACGTCTCCGAGATAAAGCTTGAGAAGGGGGGAGAGGCATGATAGACCCTCGTGAGATAGCGATAAACGCGAGGCTCGAGAACGTAAAGCGTATAATCCCGGTCGTCAGCGGGAAGGGTGGCGTTGGGAAGTCACTGGTCTCAACTACCCTGGCTTTAGCCTTAGCCGAGAAGGGCTACAAAGTTGGCCTCCTTGACCTTGACTTCCACGGGGCGAGCGACCACGTGATTCTCGGCTTCGAACCGAAGGAGTTCCCCGAGGAGGACAAGGGCGTTGTCCCGCACACAGTCCACGGAATCAAGTTCATGACGATAGCCTACTACACGGAGGATAAGCCAACGCCGCTCCGCGGGAAGGAGATAAGTGATGCTTTGATAGAACTGCTCACCATAACGAGGTGGGACGAGCTTGACTACCTTATCATAGACATGCCACCGGGTCTCGGTGACCAGCTCTTAGATGTGCTCCGCTTCCTCAAGAGGGGAGAGTTCTTGGTTGTGGCAACGCCATCAAAGCTTGCCCTCAACGTGGTCAGGAAGCTCGTCCAGCTCCTCCTCGAGGAGAAGCACAGGGTTCTCGGAATCGTGGAGAACATGAGGCTCCTTTCGGAGCAACTCGACGATGAGAAGGACGTCGAGGCTTTGGCCAAGGAGTTCGGAATCCCATACCTTGGAGGAATACCGTTCTACCCGGACCTCGACGCTAGGATAGGGAACGTCCACGAGCTTATGAAGACGGAGTTCGCGGAGAAGATAAGGGAGATAGCGGAGAAGCTCTGAGCGAAAGGGTTTTCTCCAGTTCTTCAAAATTTATTCCTGAGGGCTGAGGGATGAATGGAAGAGAACTCATCAAGACAACTGTCGTCGAGGTCTGCAGAGAGCTGGGGGTGAGGTTAGAGGAGGTTATCCTCTTCGGCTCCCGCGCGAGGGGGGACTTTAGAAAAGACAGCGACTGGGACATCCTGATCATCACCGAGAGGGAGCTTGGATGGAGGGAGCGCCTCCACCTCAGCGGAGAGATAAGGAAGAGGCTCGCAAAGAGGGGGATGCCCGTTGATGTTCTCATAATATCCAGAGAGAAACTTGAGAGACTCAAAAACGACCCCGGCTACATCTATCGCTATGCCCTCTCGGAGGGAATCCGGGTATGAGCTACGAGCGGTGGATAAGCAAAGGCGAGGACGACCTCAAGCTCGCTGAACTGGCCCTTGAGAATGGAATCTACGACTATGCCGCATTCCACGCCCAACAGGCAGTTGAGAAGTTCCTGAAGGCTTTTCTTGTGAAGGCAGGCAAACCAGTTCCCAGAACCCACGACATTGCTTACCTGATTGAACTCTGTAAGGAGGTAGACCCCTCTTTTGAAAGGCTCTATGATATGAACGCCCACTACCTCTCGGATTTTGCCGTTGAGGTTAGATATCCGGGCTATTACACCGTTCCAGAGGAGATTGCCGCCGAGGCGATAGAGACGGCAAGAAAGGTTCTGGAGTTCGTGCTGGACAAAATTTGAGGTGCCTCCAATGAACACCCTCGAAGAAATCTTTGAAGGAAAAAAGCGGATCGTGATCTGCGGCATCGGGAACGACATCCGCGGGGACGACGCTTTTGGAGTTATCGTTGCCGAGAGGCTGAAGGAAATCCTGGACAACCCCAACGTCCTCGTGATAAACTGCGGTGAGGTTCCCGAGAATTACACCGGGAAAATAAGGGATTTTGAGCCCGACTTGGTGGTCTTCGTTGATGCCGTTGATTTCAAGGGAGACGTTGGTGAGTACATAATAGCCGATCCGGAGGGAACCGTAGGGGAAGCGGTTTCGACCCACGGCCTTCCGCTGAAGTTCGTTACCGGCTTTATGAAGACGATGGTTGAGGCAGAGTTCGTGCTTATAGGCTGCCAGCCCGGCTCGACCGGCCTTTTCGAGGAGCCGAGCGAGCTGATAAGGGAACGCGCGGAGAGGCTCTCAAAACTTTTGGCCGGGATTCTGAACGGTGGAGGGAATGATTGAGTACATCTGGCTGGCCCTTGGAATTTTTGGACTCGTTTCCTTCATTCTTGACTTAAAGGCGGAGGAGAACAGATGGGAAACGCTGTAGGACCTCTTCCTCGGCACAGGCTTCTCCTGTGGTACTTCAGGAAAGATATCCCCGGCTCGCTCTTCCTCATCGCGTCGGTGGTCGTTTATCTGCCTGAGTTCAGGAAGAAGTGGATCAGATGGATGTACGGGGTACGGGTGAGAAGATGGATTTAAGGCCTATTGTATTTCCCAATCC
>WAMH01000119.1 GCA_015522395.1 Thermococcus sp.
ACCGGGAACTTCTCGCCTTTGTAGCCCAAAACATGGATTCTGGAGAGGTCTGGGTTTATCACCCCCTCATGGCTCAGGGAGCAGACCATTTCGCAGGTGTGGCAGCCTATACACCCCTCCTCGTGGACTATCAGGTAGGGCATTTCGATTCACCTGATTTTACATGAAAATTTTTCCATATAAAAGGTTTTCACAAACCAAAGGTTGTGGACAGAAGTGGGAACTCATTACAGCTCAAACTCCTCTCTGAGGGGCCTGATCACGCTCTCCGCCAAGATTATTCCCCCTACAAGGAGCAGGCCAGCCAAGAGAAAGGTCCCCCTCAGGCCGAGCCACTCCACCAAAGCGGCCCCCAGGATGGGCGCGTAGAGGCCCCTTATCCCACAGGTCGTCAGGTGGAGGGCCGATAAGTCCTCAGTCCTGTAATCGGGAACGCCCATCGAGAAGGCCTGCCAGCCTATTGAAACGGCAGAGCCTCCGAGACCGCAGAGAATCCCTGCGAGATAGATATAAAGTGCTGAACTGCTGAGGTAGTAGGTGAGGGCCATAAGGAAGAGCGCCGTAAAGCCCGCCTGAAAGACCCTGACCACGTGCGACGGTCTCCTTATAAGCCCGTCCCACAGCTCGGAGAAGAGCACGTAGGAGAGGCTGTTGAGGGCTATCGCGACGCCTATGACCCCGTTGGACAGGCCTAAGGCCCTAACCTCAAGGATTGGAATTGCTGGGAGCATCATCAGCATGCCGGTTCCGGCTATCATGAACATCGCGACCATCCTGAGGATTAGCTTGTCCCTGTAGGGTGGCTCGGATTTTTCCTCAGCGTCGCCTTTAACGTCCGGGAAGGGAAGCCGAGAGAGCGCCGCGAGGAGGAGAAAGAGTGAGGCGGCAAAGAAAGCTATTCTATAACTCCAGGAATCCATTACGTAGCCCGCTATTCCGGCTGCAACGGTGTAAGCTATGGTGTAGGCCACCTCGGCATGTCCGAGCATTCTGACGTCAGTGTAAACCCTCTCGACTATCAGAGGGTAGAGCACCTCCTTTACACCGTAGGCGATGTAGTAGAGGAAGACGAAGATCAGGAAGGGAACCGCGCTTTCGGTGAAGGCGCTCACGAGAAGGAAGAGCGAGGCGAGGATTAATGAGAGGATTATGAGCTTCTTTGCGCCCGCCTTTCGTGAGCCTTTGGCCCAGAGGGGAGAGAAGAGGTTCGAGACGTAGGCTGAACTACCAAGAAGGCCCAGCATGAAGGCTGAAGCGCCCAACCTCGTCAGGATTACCCCGAAGAAGGCCTCGGCAAGCCCTTCAGCTGCCCCTATGCTCCCTTGACTTAGGAACTCGAACTTCAAAAGCCCCTTAGCCTTCATGTCACTCCCTCAGGAGGAGCGTCCCGGCGAACTTTCCCCGCCAGCTCAGCTCGACCTTTATCCCGAAGGGACTTTTCCATGCGCTCTCGACCTCGAGCTCCTCTAATGGTGCCTCGAACCTCAGCTTTCCGACCTTCTCACCATCCACGAGGATGAGTATTTTCCCGCCCTTCCGGACGAGTTCTGCCTTTGAAAGGATTTCCTTGACCCTACTCCGCAGGGCTTCATCGTTCACCCCGGCCCCGTTTTCACCGCACCAGACCCGGCGCATCTCGACCACGGTGGCCTTTGGTAGGAATGGTTAATCAGCTTTTCCATAATGGAGAATGAAAAAGCGGAGAGAAAACTCAGAGCTTTCTCCCGACCTCGTAGCCCTCCTTAACGGCGCTCGCTATGTTCCTGACGGACTTCGCGTCCCCGATTATGTGGTACTCAACGCCGTCTATGACGAAGGGGACATACGGCCTCATGCCGAAGGCCCCGACGATGACGTCGCACTTTATCATCTCCTTCTCTCCCGTCTCGGTGTTCTCGACGATGGCGTAGCCCTCTCCGGCGCTGACGAAGCTCCTACCGGTCAAAATCGGAATCCCCTTCTCCTCAAGCTCCCGCAGGAGGTAGCCGCGGGTTATCCTCTCGACGTTTGGAAGCACAGCGGGACTGCGCTTGATTATCTTCACACGGTTGTTGAACTGAGCTAAATAGAGAGCCGTCTCCACCCCTACGAGTCCCCCGCCGCCGATGAGGACCTCTTTGCCCTCGACCTTCACCTCTCCCCTGAGGATTCTATCGAAGGGGATTATCAGGCCCCTCTCGCCGGAGCATGGGAGTATCGGGTTCGCGCCGGTCGCTATCACCACCGCCTCCGGGTTGAACTTCATGACGTCATCCTTAGCGGCCTTCCCTTCGTGGAAGTGGACGTTAGGCATCTCCGAGAGGATGTTCCTGTAGTGGTCTATGAGCCAGCCTATCTTCTCCTTCCCCGGAGGAACCTTCGCGAGGACGAGCTGGCCGCCGAAGACCTCGTAGAAAAGGTGAACCTCGTGTCCCCTCAGTGCCGCCACCCTCGCGGCCTCAAGTCCTCCGGGGCCTGCACCGATTATAGCGATCACGCGCTTCCTCGGGGCCTTCGGTATATCCTCCTCGTTGCCCACGTTGGCGTTGGCGCCGCACCTTATCGGCCCCTTCTCGTCGTGGACTGCTTTGATGCACTCGCTGCAGCCTATGCAGCGCCTTATGAGGTGCTCCTTTCCTTCTGCAACCTTCTTCACCCAGTCCGGGTCGGCTATAAGCGTCCTGCCGAGGACGACCAGGTCAGCCTGGGTCTCAAGAACCCTCTCCGCAACTTTTGGCTCCCTTATCATTCCAACCGCCGCAACCGGAACCGGGAGGGGCTTTATCTTCTCCGCTAAATAAGCGCGCCAGGCCTGCGGGTAGTGCATCGGCTCAAGGCGCTTCTCCTTTGGGCCGAGGCCAATGTCAGCCTGTATCATGTCGTAGCCCGCTTTGGCAAGCTCCAGGGCTATCTTGCGCCCCATGCTCAGGTTTATTCCGCCCTCAAGGAAGTCATCCACAGCGAGCCTTATCGTAACCGGGAAGTCCCGGCCGCACTCCTCCGCTATGCGCTTCCTCACCTCAACCGCGAACCTCATCGGCTCGCCCCATTCGTCGTCGCGGTGGTTTGTCAGCGGCGACAGAAACTGGTTCACGAGGAGGCCGTGGGCGCCCTGGATCTCGACCATGTCGAAGCCCGCCTCCATAGCCAATCTCGCGGAGTAGGCGAACTTCTCCACAAGCTCCTCAACCTTCTCTGGGGAGAGGTAGTCGACACCTATCTTCTTCCAGCCCTCGTGGGCAAGCTCTATGGAGAGCTTAACCCCCTCGTACTTGTGCACCTCGAAAGCCAGCCACTCCCAGTCCCTGAGGACGGCCTTTGAGTCTATCCTCGGCTGGAAGGGCATGTGTTTTCCTTCCGGGAAGTCTATGGCAGTGTTCTCGACGATTATCAGGCCGACGCCGCCCCTCGCGCGTCTCTCGTAGTGTTTGACGAACTTCTCCGTCAGCCTGCCGTTCTCCAGGGCGAAGTTCGTCGATATCGGCGGGAAAACCGCCCTGTTCATGAGCTGAACCTTTCCAATGTTTATAGGCTCGAATAACTTCGGGTAATCTTCCTTCATTAGGCTCACCGAAAGGGGGCATTTTTGGGAACTTATAAAGCTTGCTTCAGATGAAGTGAGCTTTATCCTAAGGTCCCGTGGAAAATCCGAACCAAACCGGAAAATCCAGACAAGAAGCCTTTTAACCTCTGAAAATATTTTCATGATGGTGTGAAGAATGAACGCGATTGAGGCTTCCGGCCTTGTCAAGTACTACGGCTCGTTTCAGGCCGTTAAAGGCGTGAGTTTTTCAGTCAAGTCCGGTGAAGTGTTCGGCTTCCTCGGCCCGAACGGCGCCGGGAAGACAACCACGATAAGGATGCTCACCGGCGTTCTAAAGCCCGATTCCGGTGAGGTAAGGGTTCTCGGCTACGACATGCTCAACGAGCGCGAGAAGATAAAGGCGAGGGAAAAGACGGGCATAGTCCCCGAGATGGCCAACCCCTACGTCGATTTAACCGCGATGCAGAACCTCAGGCTTATGGGCGAGCTTTATGGGATGTCAAAGGCCGAGATAGAGAAGCGCTTGCTTGAACTCCTCAGGGAGTTTGACCTCTACGAGAAGCGGAACGTTAAGGTCAGGGGTTTCTCGAAGGGCATGAGGCAGCGCTTGATAATCGCGATGGCGATGATAGCAGATCCAGAGCTTTACTTTTTAGACGAGCCAACGAGCGGGCTGGATGTTATAAGCGCGCGCCTCATAAAGGACGTTATCCGTGAGGAGAAGAAGGCCGGAAAGACGATATTCCTGACAACGCACAACATGGACGACGCGAACGAGCTTTGCGAGAGGATCGGCATAATCAGAAAAGGCAAGCTGATAGCGATAGACACCCCCGAGAAGCTGAAGCAGCTCGTTAAGGGGCGCGTTTCGATCGAGGTGAGCTTCGAGCCTATGAAGTTTGACCCGTCGGTTCTCTCCTCAGCACTAAAGATCGAGAGAATGGGCGACAAGGTGAGAATCTACACTAAGGATCCCGATAAAACCGTTAAGGAACTCGTTCGCTATGCAGAGGGGGAGAAGCTGAGAATAGTGAGTTTGAGGACGCTCTCGCCCTCGCTGGAAGATGTGTTCATGGAGCTGGTTGGTGGTAAAAATGATTGAACAGATAAAGCGCTCCTTCGCGATAGCAAAGAAGGACATGCTCATCTTCTACCTCAAGGGGCCTGTGGTTATAATGGGTCTGATCTTCCCCTTCTTCCTCTTCTTAGCTTTCCTCATCGGCAGGAACCTTACAGGGGAACAGCTCTTCGTTGGCTTAACAGCGATGACGGCCTTCTTCACGGCAACGGCAGTCGGTCCGACGATAATCCCCTGGGAGTGCCGCGGAAGGACCTTCGAGAGGCTCATAACCGCCCCAGTATCCCTCACAACTGTCCTCCTCGGGGACTTCCAGGCTTCGCTCTACTTCGGCCTTGCCATAA
>WAMH01000120.1 GCA_015522395.1 Thermococcus sp.
GCGGTGGCTTTCTCCGACGGAAAGGTCATATACCTCTTCCGCGACCCCGTTGGGATAAGACCGCTCTACTACTCCCCGGGCGGCTTCTTCGCGAGCGAGAAAAAAGTCCTCTGGGCGATAGGGGAGGAGGCGATACCCGTAAAGCCGGGCGAACTGGTGAGGATTTCGAGGGAGGGGGTATCAGCCAAGAAAATCTTCCCCCTTGAGGAACTGGGGAGGAAGCCCCTGACTGGGAAGCGCGCCGTTGATGCGGTGCTCAGAACTTTGAACTGCGCCGTCAGACACCGTGTCGGAGAGAAAACCGGCGTCCTGTTCTCCGGCGGTCTGGACAGCTCGCTGGTGGCGTTTTTGGCATCGGAGTACTCAGATGTTATCCTTTACACAGCCGGAGCCGAGGGGAGTCCCGACCTTGAGTGGGCTAGGAAGGCCGCCGACAGGCTCGGACTCCCTCTGAGGGAGTACGTTTTCAACATCGACGACGTAAGGGATGCCGTTCCAAGGGTGGTCTTCGCGATAGAGGAGCCGAATCCGATGAACCTCGCGATTGGGATTCCCCTCTACTTCGCCACCGGTAAGGCGAGGGAAGACGGGGTTAAGGTTCTCCTCAGCGGGCAGGGGGCGGATGAGCTTTTCGGCGGCTACGCGAAGTACTTGGAGAGGCCAGAGCTTATGGAAAAAGACCTTAGAGAACTCGCCGAGAGGAATCTAGCTAGAGACGACAAGATAGCCATGCTCAACTCGGTCGAGGGGCGCTTCCCGTTTTTGAGCCTCCCGGTTGTTTCTGCCGCGCTCAACATCCCGCTGGAGCTTAAAATCGAGAACGGCGTGAGGAAGGCCGTCCTCAGAAAGGCCGCTGTGAAGGCAGGACTCCCCGAAGAGCTTGCCATGAGGGAGAAGAAGGCGGCCCAGTACGGAAGCCACAGCCAGAAGCTCCTCGAAAAGCTCGCCAAGAGGGAAGGCTTGACCTTGCGCGAATACGCAAAGAGGGCCTTCAGAGAGGTCTTTAAACGGGACTAAACCCTCCTGAACGTTGCTTAATGATGGGGGCATCGGAAGGCCGTTCACGGGTTTTCTCTCGCATTAAAGGCTAATGAAATGGAACGGTTTCGTGAAAAAGGCTTAAATAAACGCGTTTCATAGTGAGGGGCGGTGAGAGAAAGTGCGAAGGGCGATGATTGCGGGTATCTTGGTGCTCATGATGCTGACACCGGTTCTGAACTCGAAGCCCTACGTCGGGGCGACGGATTCGGGGCTGGTCATCCTCACGACGGACAACGAAGCCGATATGGCTGTTGCTTACAGCGTTGGCTCCCTCCTAAACGCGCCGGTTATCGTCAGCCCGTGGGGAACCTACGATCCCAGGGTGAGCGCCGAAATCCTGAGTGCGGATCCGGAGAGGGTTATAATCATAGGCGGACCCGTGGCCGTTCCGGACGACTACACCGATGATCTCCAAGGCTTCGGGATCCCCTACGAGCGCTGGTATGGTGAGACGAGGTACGAGACGAACCTGCAGGTGGTCGAGCATCTCAGGGAGGAGTTCCCGGGTGTCCTCAGCAACGTTGGGACGGTTGTCGTCATAAACGGACGTGATGCCCTGGCCCTCAAGAGCTACGCTGAGGGGGCAATGCTTGGAACCGAGGGGCGCTCACTCCTCGTCCTGACCGACTCGGGAAGGGTTGAGGAGACGATGAAGGCCCTGGGAGAGCTTGGGAAGGTCGAGAGGCTCGTTTACATCGGCACGTCCAAGAATGGAAAGCCGCTCTTTCCCCTGAACGAGGAGTGGCTGAGTGACTTTGCAAGGGGACGCTTTGGAAACTTGACCATCGAGATGAGGGCCGGAACGCCGGGACCGATAGAACTCGGGGAGTTCCTCAAGAAGGTGGGAAACAAAACCAGAGGAGCTCAGGCCCTCCTTGACGGCCTCCAGATTCCATCGGCCAGAGGGAAATTAAAGGCAGCTGAAGAACTCGAGATAATGGCCGAAAGGGCCTACGCTTCCGGTGACTACTACAGAGCCTATGAACTGGCCATGAAGGCCAACTGGGACGTGGACTTTGCCATAGCCAGGGCATACAGGGAGACTATGACCATTTACCAGGGTTCCGCTACCCTAATGCTCAGGAGAAAACTGGCCAAGCTGGAAACGATTGCAGAGTTTTTAAAGGGGGAGGGTTACAACGTCAGCGAGGTCGAGGACCTCATTCAGCGGGCCCTCAATGCCCTCAACAAGGGAAACTATCAGATGGTCCTCAACGACCTGCTACCCCAGATAAGAAAGGATCTAGCCGTGAGGGCCCGTATGGGCCGGAAGGTAGCACACGGAAAGTACAACAGCCCCTCAAAAAGTCCTGGGGGAGAAAAGAGCCACGGGGGCAGGGGGTGAAGCCGTAACCCTTTTTAACGCCCCTCCTTATTTTCCCCGGTGAAAAATGAGGATTCTAATGGTCGGGCACTATCCACCGCATGGCGGGGGCGTTGCGAACCACTTAGACAACCTTGTGAGGGAGCTTAGAAAGCGCCACGAGGTCCACATCCTCACGTACGGGCCGATAAAGCCGAGGGACTTCGAAAAGGAGTTTGTTCACCAGGTCCACGTTCCGCCGGTTTACGGTCTCAGGGGGACGAGCTTCGCCTTCTCAGGCTCGAAGAAAATAGCCCGTCTTCACCGTGAATTCGAATTCGATCTTATACACGCCCATTTTGTTGGCACGACCAGCTTCGCCGGCGTTCTGGCAAAGGAGAAAACCGGCCTCCCCCTCGTCCTCACCGCCCACGGGAGCGACCTCGAGCACACCGCAAAGCTGGCTTTGGGACGGTTCTACGTGAAGAAGAGCCTGAGTAAAGCGAACGCGGTCATTGCCGTCAGTCACTGGCTCGCGAAGAAGGCGATGTCTTTAGGGGCCGGTTCAGTGAGGGTAATCCCGAACGGCGTGAGGAAGTTAGGGGAGGTCCCCCCTGGAAAGGGGGATGCAGTGGCCTTCATCGGTGCCCTCAGGGACTATAAGAGTCCGGAAACCTTTATCGAACTCGCGAGACACTTCCCCGAGAGGGAGTTTCTAATCGCCGGCGACGGTCCGCTCAGGAGGAGGCTTGAAAGGAACGCGCCTCCCAACGTTTGCTTCCTTGGGTACATGAAAGATGTGGGGAGCGTTCTCTCAAGGAGCGCCCTCCTGGTTCTCCCATCGAGGAGGGAAGGTTTTGGCCTTGTAGTTCTCGAGGCGAACTCCCTCGGCGTTCCAGCAGTGGGGAGGAGGGTGAGCGCAATACCCGAGCTTATAAGGGAATGCAAGAACGGACTCACCTTCGAGGGCTTTGATGAACTTGTGAACGCGGTTGAAAGACTTTTAGAGCCAAAGACGAACAGAAAAGCCGGGAAAATCGGGAGGGAAGTGGCCTCTCGCTACTCCTGGAAAAGGGTCGCGGAGGAGGTTGAGGGAGTTTACCGCCATGTCCTAGGATAGCTTTTTAACCGCTTTTCAGAGCCATCCCCGGTGAGAGCATGACGGTAGTAATCAACATGCGCGACGGGTTGGACGAGAGGAAGATAAGGATAGCCGCGAGGTTCATACTCGAAGGAAAGCTCGTGGCCTTTCCGACGGAGACGGTTTACGGCCTCGGGGCAGATGCCCTCAATGCTTCGGCCGTAAAGAGAATATTTGAGGCGAAGGGAAGGCCCGCCGACAATCCGCTCATCATCCACATAGCCGACTTCAACGACCTGAAGAGGCTCGTGAGGGAAATCCCGGAGGAGGCGAGACTTTTAGCGGAGAAGTTCTGGCCGGGGCCTCTCACGCTCGTCCTTCCGAGGAGTGAAGAGGTTCCCGACGTCACCACAGGTGGCTTAGACACGGTCGCCGTCAGGATGCCCGCTCACCCGATAGCGCTCTCCCTCATAAGGGCCAGTACACCGGTGGCGGCTCCGTCGGCCAACATAAGCGGAAGGCCGAGTCCCACCCTCGCGGAGCACGTCATAGATGACTTCTATGGCAGAATCGAGGCCATAATAGACGGCGGCGAGACGAAGGTGGGCGTCGAGTCAACCGTTATCGACCTGACCTCCGAAAGGCCAGCCCTCCTCCGGCCTGGCGGCCTTCCCCTCGAGGAGATAGAGAACGTTATTGGCGAGGTGGAGATACATCCGGCCTTAAGGGGGAAACTCGTGGACATCGCGAGGGCACCGGGGATGAAGTACAGGCACTACTCCCCAAACGCTCAAGTTATAGTCGTTGAGGGGCCGAGGGAACGCGTCAGGGCAAAGATACGGGAGCTTGTGAAGGAATACCGCTCGGAGGGGCTTCGCGTGGGGGTCATGGCGACCGAGGAGACTGAGGCAGACGAGTTTTTCCATCTCGGAAAGACCGCGGAGGAAGTGGCCAGGAACATCTTTAAGGCGCTCAGGGAGCTTGACAGGCGTGGAGTTGACGTTATAATCGCCGAGGGGATCGAGGAGAAAGGCCTTGGACTCGCGGTTATGAACAGACTCAGAAAGGCAGCGGGGTACAGGATAGTCAGGGCATAGACAACGCTTAAATATCCCTACGCCAATGGGAATCAGGCACAGCGGTATAAAGGGAGGGGTGACGGATTGCCGGGCATCGGTATTGAAGGGCCAGAGGAACTCGAAGAGCGCGCGATTAGGAGTCTGAACGAGGGGAGCGTTAAGGAAGGTCTCAAGCTCATGCTCCGCGCGGCCAAAGGGTACGAAGAGAGGGGGGAGAAAGCCGATGCGGCTAGGCTTTACAAGTACCTCGGTTACATCCTCCTGGAAAAGACGGGAGACGTTTCAAAGGCCCGGCCCTCCCTTCTAAAGGGTGCTTACCTCTACTTGGATCTGATAGATCGAGAGCTGTCCCGACCCGACGTGGACTTGGACTCCCTCGACGATTACTGCTTCAACGTTCTCGAGGTATTTGCAAGGCTGGGCGACGAGAAGAACCTGAGAAAGTACGCGGAGGAATTCGCGGCCATATACGAGGACCTCGGAAACTCCTACAAGGATAACAACGACGTTGAAATGGCCATACGGGCATACGAGTCGGCCTACCGCTACTACCGCATCATCGATGACGCCGATTCCTACCGCAGGGTCTCGGAAGCCCTGATAACCCTCTACGGACAGGTTGCAGAGGCCAAGCTCGAGAGGGGGGACGTTCTGGGGGCCGCGAGGGCATTCTACCGCCTTGCATACTTCATTCTGGCCATCTTCGGCTACGACATCCACTTTATGGAAATGATGGACACAGCCGCAAAGAACTTTGAGAAGGCCAGCAAGCTGGCTTACTCCAACGGTGACCTGGACGGAACAACGGGTGCCCTGGTCCAGGCCCAGTACGCCTACCTTCTGGCGAAGAACTTCAACAGGGCCAAGCTGATAGGCCTGAACACCGCCAGAATGCTCCACCAGGTTGTGAGTGCCTACCGCTCACAGGGGGACGACGAAAAAACAGCCCTCAAACTGCTTGAGCTTGCCGAGGCACTCGTGGGTATAGGAAAGACCAGTGAGGGGCTTGAAGCCTACAAAAGCGCCCTGGAGTACAAGAGCAACCTCAAAATGAGAACCAGAATACGACTGGCGTTCCTCAAGAAGCACGCCGCAGAGAATGGCTCCAAGGAGGTCCTCTCCGATGTGGAAACCATGGAGTATTATCTCGGCAAGGGTAGGGATGCAAAGGCCTTAGAACTGGCAGAGAAGGCTATGGAAAGGGAAAACCTGAGGGATATACTGGAAAAAATACACGAAGCGGAGGGCGTTTACTGATCACTCCGTCTTCAGCTCAACCCTCGGGACGGGGATGTGGTATGGCAGGCGCATCTCCTTCGCCAGAACCATGAGCATGGGTGAGACCTCAGTTGTTATGAAGTTGACTATCTCGGCGAACGTGACTGGGTCGATCTTCTTCTCATCCTCCCAGAGGTTGAGTATCTCGTCTATCCTGTCCTTCTGAGGTGGCAGGTAGAGCAGTGCGCCCTCAACACCGGCCCGGGCTATCCTGGGATCGTATTCAACCTCGTACCTGAAGAGTATCTCAACACCGTTCATTTTACCAGTTGGAGTTCGTATCTCCCCTAGACGCATCTCGTTGACCCTCGGGGAAAGCCTGACCTGTATCTGTCCTCCTGGTATGGTAGTTGATGCCTTCTCCATCTCGACCTTGGTTATGTTGAATCCAAGCACCGGCATCTCATTTCACCGTAGCTGGATAAAGCGCAACGTATAAAACACTATCGGTAGGGATTTAAGGGCTCGAATGGAGATTCCATCGATGGCAAGGGAAAAGGTCGTCCGGATCTGGGACGAACGTGAGGTAATCTACCCGCCGAAGAGGTGGCGCTACCTCCGGGAGAAGCGCGAGAAAGCGCTGAAGGTAATGGAGCGTCTTGAGCACTTCGATCCGCTCCTCTACGGGAGTGTAGCGAGGGGCGACGTCAGGCGGGACAGCGACATCGACATCTTCATCCCTATAAGGG
>WAMH01000121.1 GCA_015522395.1 Thermococcus sp.
GGTTGAGGTCGAGGAACCTCTCGCTCATAGCGTTCTACCTCTACGTTCTCATTCTGATATTCTACGTTCCGGGTGGATCCATTTACACGCATTCGGGCCTTGTTACGGCGGTCTCCTCGGCCGCTTCCGTTTTTCTACTACTGGACGATGTCCTGAGAGGGGTGAGGATTGGAAGGAGGGAACTGGTGACCGCGGCGGTGCTCCTCGCGTCGGCAGTTTACGACTACACCTTCATCATTGCTCTCATAGGCGTTGTTCTCTACGTATCGTACACTTACTTCGGGAGGGGTGCATACTACCTCGCCGGCTGGATGGCCTCATCGGTGGTGGTTCTTTACCTTCTGAGAAACAGCTTGGTGACTCCGGTGATGCAGTCTTTCGTCCTGATAGGCTTGGGCCTGATTTTCCTCATCTTAGCCGAGAGGAGGGACGTCAAGTTCCTGGAGGTGGACCTTTTTGAGGAGGAGTGAGGCCTTTTTCTGGTTTAGCCTGGTTTTCACGGTGATGATCTTCGCAGTCTACCGCAGTCCCCCTGTTCTATACCTCGGGCTGATTTACTCCATCGTGGTTTTCCTTGCTAGAAACTCCTTGGGACACAAGGAAACCCTCCTCGACGGCTGGGGGATCCTGGGAACTGCGATGCTCCTGGTTTCACCGGTCTTCCTTGCTGTGCGCTTCGGGGAGTACCCCAGTCCTGCGGCTTTTCATGCCCTCATCCTCATCGGGCTTTCTCTCCTTCTGTTCAGACCCCGGTCCACTGTCGGTCCGAATTCAATAGCCATCTTCGAGGCGTTTCTTGCTGCGGCCGTTAGGAGCCGCTCCGTCGGGGATCTCATAGCCTGGCTCAGCGACCGCTTCGTTGACGTGACGTCCTACCTCGTTCGCGGCTTGATAGACCTCTTCAACGTCCCCATAACGATGAATGGTAACGTGGCCGTCGTCAGGGATACGATGGTTGTCATTGGCTTCGGTTGCTCGGGGCTCGACGCCTTCACTCTCTACATCCTTGCATCACTGCTCCTGATATACCTGCGGAAATCGAACAGGAACGAGGCCCTCCTTCTTCTGGCCGGCGCCCTGGGCATAATCCCCCTGAACGCCCTCAGGATATTCAGCCTGCTGGTCATAGGTTACCACAGCGGCATCTCTTTCCTTGAGCTCTTCCACTCGCACCTCGGCGACCTGATGTTCGTGGCATATGTCTTCCTCTACTGGTGGTGGGTCACGGGTGAGGGTGGCAAGGACACTAAATCGGCGGGACTTTAAAGAAAGTATGATACCTTTATTTATCATGTACCCGCGGAAACCGTTTTAAAGGCTCGCCCTTTTCTGGGTAAGGTGGTGGAATGGGAAAACCCGAGGGTGTCTGGAGGTACTGGGATCTGCTCACGGTCATCGCACTTTCTGCACTTCTGGACCTTCTAATAGCGTACGTTCCGGACAGCCTGCTCAGAAAGGTCCTTGGTTTGACTTTTGTCCTCTTCTTTCCGGGCTACGTCTTCGTAACAGCGCTCTTCCCAGAGAAGAAAGAGCTGGACAACCTTGAGAGACTGGCCCTGAGTTTCGGTCTCAGCATTGCCATAGTCCCCCTTATCGGCCTAGCCCTCAACTACACCCCCTGGGGAATAAGGTTGATACCAATCCTGATCAGCCTCACGGTTTTCAACGTGGCCTTCGGCGTTATCGCAATTTACCGTAGGGCCAGCGCTTTTGATCCCTGGATCCCCTGGATAACCATCGAAAGGCTGAAGGAGGAACTTGAGTGGGAGCGCTCGAGCAGGCTCGACAGGGCCCTGACGGTGATCCTGATAGTAGCCATCCTGGTTTCCGTTGGAACCCTCGGTTACGTTGTGAGCCATCCAAAGCCGGGGGAGGCCTTCACGGAGTTCTACATCCTCGGGCCCAACGGAAAGGCCGAGGATTACCCCACGAACCTGGCTGTGGGCCAGAACGGGACTGTGATAATAGGCATTGTCAACCACGAGCACAGGAACGTCACCTACTACGTTCAGATATGGCTGGTGAACCTGACGTGGGACAACAGGACGAACACGACCATCGTTTACGGCATGTACAAGATGCCCGGCTGGTTCAACGTGACCCTCCCGAGCGTTCCCGTTAACTTGGAGGGCAACTGGACGCCCCAGTTTGAGAAAAACTACACGTTCTCCATAGACAGGCCAGGGAGATGGCAGATCTGGTTTCTCCTGTTCAAGAACAGACCGCCGGCACTTCCTCCCGAGCCGCCTGATGGGAACTACGCGGAAACTCCCGCTAGGAACCTCGTCCTCAAGGCAGTTAACGGAACTATACAGAGCCTGAAGCTTAACGTCTATGTAAAGCCCTGAACTGGAACTTAGTTTTGGAGTCTTTTCTTTGTCCCTTGTTACCTTGTGTTTTTGATCCTCATTCTTCAGGGGAGATTATTAACATATTCGCGTAGGCAAGTTTCATCCAACAGTTCGTGTTTGCCTCAAAGAGCTCCCTTTTCCGGGTGAACCTTCTGAACCCCCAGAAGAGAACAGTCCTTCCATCTCTTTTGTGCAGAGGTGAAAGATGAAGTAGGCTACTACATTGGGTCTTCCCTCTTTAAACGCCAGCAGCATGTTGAACTTTTTCAATCCAATGTTGATCTCACGTAGGGTATTACTAAGCTCACTTATGCCGGGGAACACGGAATTATTCGATTCATTGTCCAGCAGTTGCTTGAGGTATCTCCACCCTTGGTTTTTATGCTATACATGTACTTGTAACCGCAGTGATGTTTGTTCCCCCTTTGATTTTTGCACTCCCTATGAACCCTGTGTCCCCTGAGGAATCCCATCATATAAAGCCTGCGAAGGTCGTTTGATATCAGCTTTGGCTTTGTCCTCTGCAGAGATATTTCGGGACCTCTGGATCCCCAAATCTTTTGGGATAAGTACTCGGTTAAGTCCTTTGATACGGTTCTGCTATCGAACTCATTCTTGCCGTAGAACTCCGCGAGCATTTTGAGCAGGGTTCTAAAGTTCAGTAATGGCGTTCCATATATC
>WAMH01000122.1 GCA_015522395.1 Thermococcus sp.
ACCTCTTCGAACGCTACTCAAGGGCGCTTACGAGGGCGGCGCTTCTTGGAGATGCCCTCATCGAGCTTTGACTCCATCTCCCTGTCGTAGTATTTCCCGTAGTACTGCTTGAGGGCCTTCTGGCGCTCGATGAAGTGCGTGAAGAGCAGCGGATCGTCGTCCTGGACATCGACTATAACCGCTTTCATCCCCTTCTTCGGCCTCAAAGCGCGCCCTATGGTCTGTATCGTCATTATGTCGCTCTTGCCGCCGCCGGCAAGGATTATCGCTGAAATCTCCGGTATGTCAACGCCCTCCTTGAGGAGCGTGGAGATTAAGACAGGAATCTCGCCGTTCTTGAACGCCTCTAGGATTTCCCAGCGGTTCTGGCTCTTTGAGCTGAGGAACTCGGCCTTTATTCCCCTCTCCTCAAGCATCTTCTTGAGTATCTTTCCGTGCTCTATGCGCTTGACGTCGATGAGGACGCGGTGGCCCTTTTTAGCGAGTTCGATGGCCTTCTCCACCACCGCCAGGTTCCTCTCGTCGTTGTTCATCACGAGATCTTCGTAAAGCTCCTTGTAGCGTTCGCTGAACGATGGCATGCTAGACTCGTAGGTTATAACCTCAAAGCGCGGCTTCGCGAGGAACTTCTCCTTAATCAGGTCTTCTGCCCTGACCTCGAATATCGTTGGACCAACGACGGCCTCTATCTTTATCTCCTCGCCGCGGACGCGCCGCCAGGGTGTTGCCGAGAGGCCGAAGCGGTAGACCTGTGGGAGGGAAAGGCCAAGCTGGTAGAACTTTTCCGCTGCAGAAGTCCTGTGGCACTCGTCGAACATGAGGACCGCGTATTCGTTCTGGAGCTTGTCAGCGCCCCTCGAGAGGAGCGTTTGTATCATCGCCACAGTTACAGCTCCTTCCTCCCAGCGGTTGTCCCCTACGATGCCTGGTTCGATTCCGAGGACCTCGCGAACCTTGTCCGCCCACTGGTAGAGGAGTTCCTTGGTGTGGACCACTATGAGAGCTGAGAGGTCAATCTCGTGGATTATCCTCAAACCGACGACCGTTTTGCCGCTCCCCACCGGCAGTGCTAAAACGCCCATCTTCTCCTTCAGGGCCTTCCGGACGGCCCTCTCCTGGTATTTCCTCAGGGAGTATGCCTCGTTCCAGGTCGAGTTGAGCTTAACGCCGCGAACCCGGCGCTCGTCCTTCACGCGGACGCGGTAGCCCTTGCTGTTGAGGAACTTCTTGACCCGCGGGACGAGTCCAACCGGAAAAGTCTTCTCGTAGGGGTCGTAGAGGCTCTCCGGCTTGTCCCACTTCCCGAAATCCCTGCGGTAGCTCAGCAGTTCGTATATTTTGAAGTAGAGCTGGGGATCTGCCTTCTCAATCCTCACCAGTGCCGAACCGTCTGGAATCCTGAGGACGATCATGGGCATGACCAATCAGCGGGAGTTTGGAAAAAGGCTTTATAGGCCTTTTGGAACATCAACCTAAGGTGGTAGAATGCTGAGGGAGATACTGGAGCGCTTTGACGAGACCGTTGTGGTGGAAAAGCCCGTGAGTAAGGAGCTTGAGATTACCAAATACCTTCTCAAGTACCGCGACAGGCCCGTTCTTTTCAGGGACGTGGGTGGCTGGAGCGTCGCGGGCAACATCTGGAGCACCCGCGAGAGGATTGCAGGCTATCTGAACCTCACCGTTGGCGAGCTGACGCCCTTCATAGCAGACGCGATGGAGAATCCAGCTCCCTACGAAACTGTTGATGATGCTTCCTTCCTGAGGAACTCCACGGGGGACTTCTCCCTTTTGGAGCTTCCAGTTCCCAAGTACTATCCAAAAGACGGCGGCCAGTACTTCACCTCGGCGATGGTTATTGCAAAGGACGGGAACGGCTTCGTCAACGCCTCCTTCCACAGGATAATGGTGCGCGATGAAAAGACGGCGGCAATAAGGCTTGTTCCGAGGCACCTCTACTCGATGTGGAAGGACAAAGCTGAGCACGGAGAAGAGCTTGACGTTAGGGTCATCGTCGGGAACCCGGTTCACCTTCTCTTGGCTGGAGCGACGAGCACCGCCTACGGAATAAGCGAGCTTGAGATAGCGAGCAGAATGAGCGAGAGGGCCTTTGGGAAACCTCTCAGGGTGGTCGACCTTCGCGGCATTCCGGTTCCGGTGGAGACGGAGTTCGTCTTCGAGGCGAGGATAACGCCTGAGCTGGTGGATGAGGGGCCTTTCGTTGACATAACGGGCACCTACGACTACGTGAGGAAGCAGCCGCTGGTGGTCTTTGAGAGGATGTACCACGTTGACGAGCCGATTTTCCATGGCCTTCTCCCGGGCGGCTACGAGCACTTCATGCTAATGGGCCTGCCCAAGGAGCCGCAGATATACGCGAGCGTCAAGCGCGTCGTTCCAAAGGTTCACGGCGTCCGCTTAACTGAAGGAGGAGCCATGTGGCTTCACGCCGTCGTTTCAATAACCAAACAGCACGACGGCGACGGCAAGAACGCGATTTTGGCGGCCTTTGCAGGCCATCCCAGCTTAAAGCACGTCGTTGTCGTCGACGAGGACATTGACATCTACGACGACCGCGATGTGGAGTGGGCGATAGCTACGCGCTTCCAGGCCGACAGAGACCTTGTCATTGTTCCGAACGCGAGGGGAAGCTCCCTCGACCCCTCGGCAACGAAAAGCTTAACCGCCAAGTGGGGGATAGACGCAACAAAGCCGCTCGAAAGAAAGGAGGAGTTCGAGAGGGCTAAGGTTTAGCCCTCCTCCTTCACCAGGCTCAGGAAGACCTCCTCCAAACTCGGCACGCGGACCATGAGCTGGAGTATCTTCGCGCCCTGCCTCCACACGAGGTCGTTTACCTCCTCCCTTACGTCCCCCGGCGCTTTTATTTTGTACTTCGTCGGCGAGACCCGCTCGACCTCCCAGTCAACGCCCTCGAAGCTCACCGGCTTGTTTGTCTCGAGGAGGATGAGGTAGCCCGCTTTTTTGAGGAAATTCTCTTTGATCTGACCTATGTTTCCCTCAAGGCGGAGTTTGCCTCTGACGATAACCCCAACGGTGTTGCAGACTTCTTCGACGTGCGCTAAGATGTGGCTGGAGAAGAAGACGGTTTTTCCGGCCTTCTTCTGCTCCCGTATGATTTCCTTGAACTCCGCTATTCCTTTGGGGTCGAGACCGCTCATCGGCTCGTCGAGGATTAAAAGCTCGGGATCGTTGATTAAAGCCTGCGCCAAAAGAAGCCTCTGCCTCATACCCTTCGAGA
The DNA here is from genome assembly GCA_015522395.1 of Thermococcus sp. Taxonomy (GTDB): domain Archaea; phylum Methanobacteriota_B; class Thermococci; order Thermococcales; family Thermococcaceae; genus Thermococcus. The sequence continues at coordinate 3,257 of WAMH01000122.1, forward strand.
ACTTACCAACCTTCTTGTCCTTCACCTCCCAGAGGTTCACGGTCTCGAGGAGTTCCCTTATCCTCTTCCCCCTCTCCGTCCTCGGTATGTCGAAGGAGTCCGCCAATATGTCAAGGGTCTGGTAAGGCGTGAGAAAGTCCCAAAGCGTGGCGTGCTCGGGCATGTAGCCGATCTTGGACTTCGCCTCGAGGAGGGCTTTTTCGCTGAACTTACCGTCCCGAAAGACTTCCCTTCCAAGCAGGTTTATCCTCCCGGAGTTGGGGTATATCAGTCCGAGGGTGCCCAGTATCGTCGTGCTTTTTCCAGCCCCGTTCGGGCCTAAAAATCCGTATATCTGTCCCTCCTTCACCTCTAGGCTCAGCCCGTCGAGGGCGCGGACGTCCCTGTAAACCTTGACTAAGTTATCAATCCTGAGCATCACCATCACCTTAGATCCATCCTGACGAAGCGAACAACGGCCACCGCGAGGTAGATGAACGACATGACGATGAGGAGGGTGAAGTTGATCCAGCGTTCCTTTATCGCGTAGCCCACCCCCCTGTATATCGTGATCGTTCTCATGTAGGTTCCTGTGCCGTGGGGTGTGTTAACCGTCCGCTGAACCACCTTCTCATCCGAAACATAGGAGGTTATGGTCTCTGCCTGGGCAGTGGGTGAGTAGAAGAGGTATTTAGTGTAGTAATCCGCCTTCATATCGCGAAGCCCCCCTTCCGAGATGTTGCCTGGGGCGTGAGTGTAAACCTCGTACTGGACGAAGATTGGAAGTATCAGGTAGATTACGAAGAACACGACGAGGGCAATGCCAAGGGCAGAACCCGAGGACTTCAGGAACGTCGAGAGGATGTAACCCAAGGCCAGGAACTCGACCATGACAAGGAAGAGTATGACGTTCAGAAGAAAAACGTCACCGGCTACCCTGCCAGTCAGACCAACGCCCACGTAAGCCAGACCAGCCAAGGCCACCAGTACTGCAAGAAGAACGGCGATGAAGAAGACGACGCTCTGTCCAAGGAACTTGCCAAGGATGTAGTTAAGCCGGCTTATCCTCTTGCTCAGGACTACGCGTATCGTTCCCTCCTCTACCTCCTTGTTAACCGCGGTTGCCCCCATGACTATCGCGAGTATCCCCAGAAAGAACAGGGCCATACCCGTAATGAACTGGATCGTCAGCGACATAGCAGCGTCACCGCTTATTTCACCACCGTGATGCATCCCCTGCTTCAGAACGTATACGAGGGGCACGTAGAGGAGGATCATCACGATTAGAATGGCCCAGACCTTTTTAGTGTGCATTCCCTTCTTAAGCTCGAGTTTGAATCCCCACCACACGGCCACCACCTCCTGAACAATTCAGCCAAAACTCTGAAGAAGAGTATAAAATATTTTTCCCTGTGATGGTTAAAAACCAAAGGTTGTAGTGTCAGAGGGCAGCGAGTTCGAGGACGAGTTCCGCTTTGTCGCACCCCTCGCGCAGGCGCCTCATAACCTCCCCTTTTCCGCCGAGGGCGGGCCAGAGAATAGAGTCTATATGAAGCGGCGGGATTCCCGTTTGATCCGCCACCCTCGCCCAGAAGCTCACGGGCGGCTCGTTCGTGAACCTTTTGGTGTAGGCGTTTATCCTTACGTCATCGGGGATTTCGATGGACATTGGGTAGGACACGAACTCTCTAAAGGCCATCCTCCCCGCGTAGCCGAACATCTTGACCGCGAAGACCACCGTCTTGGCGCTCCTCTTTGAGCCGAGGACGCGAGCGAGGTCGTTCCTTAAACTCTCCATTCCCTCAAAGTAGTAGTCCCCCAGAGTCCCGATGTCGAGACCATCGAGGAATGGCTGGAGCCTCTCAAGCCTCTTTAGTTTTCCGGCGACGAGGCGCCTGTTCGTTCGCGAGGCGGGGAGAAAGTGGGCGTAGGCCTCAGCGATGTTCCCTTCGGGAAGATTGGCTGAGAAATAGCGCGAGAACTCCCACCACCAGTCCTCTCCCTTTCCGCTCAGCTGGTAGCTCACTATGGAGTTGGCCAGAACGAGCTTGATGAAGAGTTCATCATCACCGAGGTTCTCGCGGAGGTTTCTGAGTGCGTCGAACTGGAGGTCAACTCGCTCCTCTATCGTCCGGGCACAGTCGAGACCCAGCTTTTTAAGGTTATTCACGAGAAGTTCAACCTTCTCCGCGTTCTCCCGGTATTTGACCTTGATGAAGCGGTCGAGGGTCATCTACTCACCCGCCACGTTCTTTATCAGCCGGCTTAAAAAAGCGTTCTCCTCCATGACCTCCGCCCCCGAGTTCCTAGGAAGTCCAAGCTCCACCTTTGCCCTCACGCCCTGCTCCCGCAGGAAGTCGTGGGCTTCAGCGGAAAGCCTCTGGAAGTCAGCCTTCCTTATGAGGCCGTAAACGGTCGGACCCCAGCTGCTCTGGCCGGCGCCGTAGGTTTTCTTCGCTAAGAAGTCAAGGATGAGTCCCACATCCTCCCTGAACTCTCCGCCCTGGTAGTCCTCGAAATGCCTGCCAACGAGCCGCTGAACGGCCGTCAGGTGCTCCCCGAAGGTTTTGATGTCCCTCTCCTTCAAAGCTGGGAGAAGACCGAGCAGAATCCTGTGGCTTATCTCCATCGCGGCATCGGGTTTTCCAGGGAGGCCGGCCATCACCGGCTTTTCCTCCTCCTCATCGAAGCCGGGCTTAAGCTCAGGGATTATTAGCAGGAACGCCCAGTCCTCCGGGAAGTCCTCGCGGAATATAAGCGGTGGGATGCCGCTCTTAACCCCTCCGTCTATCACGAAGCCCCCGTGGGCGAACGTGTATATTCCAGCCCCGCTGTTCTTTCCCCTGCCGAGTGTTTTTGCAAGCTCCACCACTGAGAGGTTGAGGTTTCTCAGCTTCGCCACTCCGAGGCC
>WAMH01000123.1 GCA_015522395.1 Thermococcus sp.
GGATTCCGAGGACGCTCGACGAGATAGCGGCGGTTTCAAAGGTCTCGAAGAAGGAGATAGGGAGGAGCTACCGCTTCATGGCGAGGGGCCTGAACCTCAACCTCCGCCCGACAAGCCCGATAGAGTACGTTGACCGCTTCGGCGATGCACTCAACGTGAGCGCGAGGACGAAGAAGAGGGCCAAGGAGATACTGAAGCAGGCAATAGAGAGGGGCATAACGAGCGGAAAGGGTCCGACTGGACTGGCCGCGGCGGCTCTGTACGTTGCATCGCTCCTCGAGGGCGAGAAGAAGACCCAGCGCGAGGTTGCCGAGGTGGCCCACGTTACCGAGGTGACCGTTAGAAACCGCTACAAGGAGCTTGTTGAGAAGCTCGGCATAAACGTCCCAATATGAGGGATCCCCTTGATTATAGCGGTTACCAGTGATACCCATCACGGCGATAAAACTAACAACCTTCCTTCACTTCTTTTGAGGGAGCTTGGAAAGCGGAGACCCGACCTGATACTCCATGCGGGCGACGTTACATCCCCCGAGCTTCTTGAAGCGCTCGAGGAGTTCGCCCCGACGATAGCCGTGAGGGGCAATGCAGACCACCTCAACCTCCCGGAGGAGAAGGTTTTGGAAGCTGAGGACGTCAGAATAGGCCTCCTCCACGGCCACCAGTTCTTCTCACTGAACGCCCAGTTTCTAACACTAAAAGCCCTCGACATGGGCGTTGACGTTTTAATCTTTGGCCACACCCACCGGTTCTACCACGAGGCCTACTCCCTCCACGGGGAGAAGGTCACCCTCCTTAACCCGGGTTCTCCAACGTTCCCGAGAATGGACTCGGCGGGCTTTGTCCTCCTTCACGTTGATGGGGAGAACATCGGGCTGGAAAGGATAACCTTCTGGTAGTTAAAAATGCTAACATCAAAAATCCCGTAGAAAATTGCGGAAATAGGACAAAAGCCAAGAAGGCCTTCAGGCCTTGATGGCGAGCTTGATGTCCTCGGCCTTAACGGTCTTCCTGCCGGCGTGGTGGGCAAGCTCGACCGCCTTCTTGGCGATCTCGAGAGCCTTGTCCTCGAGGTGCTCGGCGAGAACCTTCGCCGCGTCCTCGCTGACGCGGGCGGCGCCGGCCTTTCTTATAAGCCTGTCAACCGGGGCAATCGGCAACTCAGCCATTTTCCTAACCTCCTAAACGTTGTTTTGCAGGTATCTGCGTTCCATTCTAGGAGCGAAGGTCTATATAAACTTTTCGGAAAATGGGCCCTCTAAACCCTACAAATTCCCGTTTTTGGGCGGGTCTTGGAGAACTTGGACAACCTTGACCTCAGCCCCGTTAGGATTCCTAGTTCTCCCCTCCCCGCGAGAATAAAAAACGCTCTCTTAATGCTTCACTTGTTATGTAGGCCTCTGTCCAGCCTTCTTTTTATGTCCTGTGCTCAGAAACTCTGGGTATGGGGGCATTTTAGAGGCGTTTTGTAATCATCCCTGCCCAGAAATGTCCCGTATTTGGACCACAGGCTTTTTATAGCGGTTGGTGCAAGGAAAGTGTTACAGAGGAGGTGAAAGTATGGTTGAGAAATTCGATGAGATATACGACTACTACGTGGACAAGGGGTACGAGCCGAACCCCAAGAGGGACGTCGTGGCTGTCTTCCGCGTTACCCCCGCGAAGGGCTACACGGTTGAGCAGGCGGCCGGTGCGGTCGCCGCGGAAAGCTCGACCGGAACCTGGACGACCCTTTACCCCTGGTACGAGAGGGAGAGATGGGAGGACATGTCCGCGAAAGCCTACGACTTCACGGACATGGGAGACGGCAGTTGGATCGTGAGGATAGCCTATCCTGAGCACATCTTCGAGGAGGGCAACATGCCCGGCTTTTTAGCCAGCGTCGCCGGCAACGTCTTCGGAATGAAGCGCGTAGAGTGGCTCCGCTTGGAGGACATCTACCTCCCCGAGAGGTTCCTGCGCAACTACCCGGGACCGAACTTTGGCATCGATGGCGTCAGGGAGAAGCTTGAAATCTATGATAGACCGCTCTACGGTGTCGTTCCAAAGCCGAAGGTCGGCTACTCGCCCGAGGAGCTTTACAAACTCGCCCTCGACCTCTACACCGGTGGAGCGGACTACATTAAAGACGACGAGAACCTGACAAGCCCTTGGTACAACCGCTTCGAGGAGCGCGTTAAGGTCGTCACCAAGGCGATGGAGAAGGCCGAGAACGAGACCGGCGAGAAGAAGACCTGGTTTGCAAATATCACCTCGCCAATACCCGAGATGGAGAGCAGGCTTGAACTCCTTGCGGACTACGGCGTTCCGCACGCGATGGTCGATGTGGTCGTCCTTGGGTGGGGTGTCCTCGACTACATCCGCGAGCTTGCGGAGGACTACGGCATAGCCCTGCACGCCCACAGGGCCATGCACACCGCCTTTGCCCGCTACAAGTACCATGGCATCTCAATGTTCGTTTTAGCTAAGCTCTACCGTGTAATAGGCGTCGACCAGCTCCATGTCGGAACTGCAGGTGCAGGAAAGATGGAGGGTGAGAAGTGGGAGGTCGTGCAGTACAAGAGGATAATCACAGAGAACCACTACGTTCCCGATGAGAACGACGTCTTCCATATGGAGCAGAAGTTCTACCACATCAAGCCGGTCTTCCCGACGAGTTCCGGTGGCCTTCACCCCGGCAACATAGAGCCCGTCATAGAGGCCCTTGGAAAGGACATAGTCCTCCAGCTCGGCGGCGGGACCATGGGGCACCCGGACGGGCCGAAGGCCGGAGCGATGGCAGCAAGACAGGCGATAGATGCCATTATGCAGGGAATTCCGCTCGACGAATACGCGAAGACCCACAGGGAGCTTGCCAGGGCCTTGGAGAAGTGGGGTCACGTTACCCCCGTCTGAGGCTTTCTTTCTCTGTTTCTCCGGTTGTTACGGAGTCTTCGATAAAGGGGACAAGGGCGGAAAAGAAAAGACCGTCAAATCACAGAGTTCCTGAGAGGGTCTTCTCCCAAGTTTTCACGTCTTTTAGACCGTGTCCCGTGGCCACGACCACTATGCTCTCGTCCCTGTCGGCTATTCCCTCCTCGCGCATCTTCTTGGCTAGGGCCAGGGCCGTTGCAGAGGAGGGTTCGACGAAGATTCCCTCACGTCCGAGGAGCAGTCCTGCTTCGGCGGTTTCCCTGTTGGTTACAGTGCCGAGGTATCCGTTACTCTCTTTAACGGCCCTTATGACGTTCTCTCCGTCAACGGGTTTTTTGACGGCTATTGCACTGGCTATCGTTGGAACTTTCTTTTCGATCTTCTCAATGGGCTTCCCGGTTTTCCATGCCCTCACGATGGCATCGTAGCCCTCTATCTGTGCCCCGGCAATCTTGGGGAGGTCCTCTATCAGACCTACTTTGTAGAACTCCTTAACGCCCTTCCAGATGGCCCTTAGATGCGTCCCTGCCCCGATGGGCACAACGATCCAGTCCGGGACGTTGTAGCGGAGCTGGTCGAGTATCTCAAAGCCCGTGGTTTTCTGTCCCTCGACGCGGTAGTGATAGTTGCCGGTCAGGTAGTAACCCTCCTCCATCGCCCTGCGTTCCGCCTCTGCCAGGGCTTCATCGTAGGTGTTTCCGAAGACCTCGACCTTGGCACCGTACATCCTGGCCTGAGTTAATTTCTCCTCTGGGGTGCCCTCTGGAACGACTATAGTTACCTCAAGGCCGGCTTTGGCGCCGTAGGCCGAGATGCTTGCCGCCATGTTGCCTGTGGAGGCGACTATAACCCTCCTCGCGTGGAATTCAAGGGCCTTTGTTATCTCAACGCTGGAGCCCCTGTCTTTAAAGGCACCCGTGGGATTTTCACCCTCGTACTTAACGTAGAGCCTCTCAATGTCAAGCTTCTCCCCGGTGCGCTTGAGCCTATAGAGCCTCGTGCCTCCCTCGTTCAGGGTGACGATTTTCCTGAGGTTTTTCACGGGCAGGAACATCCAGTACTTCCATACGTGCGGGCTTTCCCGGAACCATGGATCGTCGTCCTCTATGAGGTTTGCTATGTCCTCGTAGTTGTAGGTAACGTCGAGGGGAGCACCGCACTTGGGGCATCTGTAGAGACCCGAGGCGAGCGGGTATTCGGCACCGCAGTGGGTGCAGACTAGTTTGGCTTCGAACATCATGTTCACCCGAACCCACTTACTGGGCAGGGTTTTTAAACCCAGCTTTTAAACCGAAAAGCTTAAAGTAATCTTTTCTTACATTAGGTTAGGGAAAGAGGGGGTGATGGTATGGAATCAGGCAACATGGGAAAGCTCCTTGACATCCTAGGTAACGAGACGAGGAGGAGAATACTCATACTGCTCACGAAGCGGCCCTACTTCGTGAGTGAGCTGAGCCAGGAGCTTGGAGTGGGCCAGAAGGCGGTCCTTGAACACCTGCGGATACTGGAGGGAGCCGGCCTTATAGAGGGGAGGATAGAGAAGATACCCCGTGGAAGGCCGAGAAAGTATTACGCAATAAAGCGCGGCTTCCGCATGGAGGTCCTGCTCACACCCTACGCCTTTGGGACTGAGATGTACGAGCCCAGAAAGCCTAGGCATACGGAAGAGTACAGCCGTGCGAGAGATCTTATAAAGTCAACCGAACCCGTGGAGGAGAAGATAGATGAACTCCTCTCGTACTTGAACGAGATAGAGAACAGGATAGAGCAACTCGTAAAGACGAAGCAGGAACTGGAGGAGGTCCGCCTTCTCACCGAGACCTACATCGAGAACCTCCTCCGGAGAATAGCCCGGGAGGACGAGCATGAGTTTGAGGTCATCCTCAGGAGGTTCGCCCCAAGGCTTCCAAGGAAGATACTCGAAGATCTCAACGGCTTTTAGGAAGTCGTCTAAAGAACCCTCTGAGCCGTTAAAGGAAGGAGAAAAGAGAGGACGGGCTACCTCTTAGCCCGTTTTCCGTTCCAGACTATGATTACCGCCGCTATCAAAACCACCCCCAGGACCATGTAAATGTATTCATAGCCTCTGCCCTCGTTTTTTACAGGTGGAACCGCCCTGAAGCCGTTTACACTGTAGGCCGTTATCACGAGCGGGTTCTTGGAGGGGTATATAACCACGTAGCCGTCGAGTCCATCGGTGTTCACTCCATCTGTTGAGTTCCCGACGTACATTGAGTTCTCCACGCGGAGGAACGTGGCGTTCTGTAGCGTGACTCTGCCGCTCTCGATGTTCAACTCCGGAATGTCAGCATAGAGCAATCTCCTAATGAAAGAGACGCCCTTCCTGTAAACGGCAGTATTCATCAGTCCCGCTTCCTGGAGGCCCCAGAGCGCCCTCGCCGTCGATGTTATTCCCGCTATTGATTCCTGTGTGTAGGGGAATGCACCCGTGGGGTACTGCCTGCTCTTCAGCATACTAAGCGTTGCGTTGAGTTCCTTCTCCATTCCAAAGTCGTGGAAAACCACGAGGGCCTGGGCCAGGGCGTAGGTGGGCACGCTGTAGTACCTCGGTCTCCCCGTCTTGGGATTTTTGGTCAGCATCCACGTGACGTTCCTTGAGAGGTAGTCGAGGGACTTGGAGTAGTTGTAGCTAACGTTGAGGTTTCTGAATACCCAGAGGACGTACTCGGTGTTGTAGAAGTCCCTCCAGACACCGTTTTTATCGGTGGAGAGCAGGTAGCTGACCTCCTTTGAGTAGTTCTCCCCAAGGAGCGCCTTTATCCTTGCCGTCTCGGCCACCTGCCAGGGGAGCAGTGCCGTGAGGTTATCGGGCAGTTCGGGTTTGATGCCGCACTCCAGGTAATAGCTCGCCAGAACGGCCTTTTCCCACTCCGTCCTCGGTTTTATCTCACTCATGTAGGGGCAGGCTATCGTTTTCAGGTCCCCAAAACCGTTCAGCCTGGCAACGGTGAGCAGGTCGAGAACCCTGAAATATAACTTTCCCCAGAATCCAAAGTGCTCTCTCTCGATAAGCTCCTCATGGTATTTTTCCTTCCCCGTTGCGTAGAGGGTCATGGCGATTGCAACGGTGTTTTTACTCGTGAAGTTCTCCAGATCAACCCTCTTTCCAAGGTATGCCAGCGCGAACGCTCTGTAAGCCGCCAGATCACCGCTCACCTTCATGTTCTCAAGTTCTCTGATCTTTCCCAGCGCCAGGTATCCAAATATTCTCTCCTCATCGTTTCTGGGTTCCGCCGTTGTGAGCCACGCGGTTGCGCGGCCTATGGCCTCGTCAACCTGTTTTTTCATCCCGGTCAGGTTCTTCATTACATAGCCTTCTCTGAACTCCCTCAGGGCTATCACTGCAAGGGCGGTGTCAAGGTAGTCGTTCCACGATCCGTCCGCCTTCTGCTTGTAGATAAGCCAGTACGCGGCGTTGTTTATCGTGCTCAGGTACCTCCCGTGAGCGATGTTTTCCCCCCTCATGAGGGCTAGCATCGCCATAGCGGTGTACTTCGCTTCCTCTTTTCCGCCATGAGCGTAACCCCATGAGTCGAAGGGAGTCCTTATTTCCATCAGCCACTCGCAGCCCTCCAGAACCCGCGCGTAGTCACCGGTCTTGTAGAGGGCCAGAACCGCGAAGGCTGTATCGGGGACGGTGGGGTAGTAAGTGTACGGCTCGATTTTAGCCGAGACTGGAACCGATGATGCGATCAGCAGGATTAGAAGTCCGATTACAAGGGCCTTCTTCATTCAAATCACCCCGTAGAAAAAGAAGAGAGGGGGTTAAAAATCATCCGTAGTAGACCTTGACCACCAGCTGATAGTTGGCGGTCCAGTAGTAGGTGTCGTAGGCGTAGACGACGAAGTACCAGGTTCCTGGAGCCGGGTTGGCGTACTCGACGTGCTCATTTGAACCGTAGTTCTCAGACTTGTCAACGAGGTTCTGGTTCGGATCGTAGAGGTAGAGGTCGAGGTCGTCGTAGCTGCTCCCGGTTAGGTCACCGGTTATCTCGGTGGCGCCGCTGTTGACGGTCATCTCGTGGACGTTGTAATCTTGGTACTGAACGGTTCCGTTAAAGGTCTTCTCGTCAACCGTCGGCTGAGGGGCGGGGGTGGTTCCTCCACCGCTTCCTCCATTGCTTCCACTGCCGCCGTTGCTGGGGTTGCTACCACCGCTGCTTGGGCTGCTGCTTGAGCCCTGGCTGACCGTTCCTCCCTCGTCGAGCACTTCGAGCTTATAGTTGGCGCTTCCCGAATAACTGGCCACGAGGAAGTACCAGGTTCCCGGGGTCGGGTTCCTGTAGGCAACCTTCTCAAAGCCGTAGTAGGAGGTGTCCGAGTAGTCAACCAGCTGGCCGTTCGGGTCGTACATGTAGAGGTCGAAGTCAGCCTGTGGGTTGTCCCATGTGAGGAGCGCCGCTATCCTTGTCGTTCCGCTGCTCACGTTAACCTCTTTGGTGACGTTCTGCTTGTCGGCGAGATAGCCGGTGAAGTCGACCTTTGAGTCTTGGTCGTAGTTGAGAGCCTCGTAGACGTTTATCCTTCCGGCACCGTAGGCAATGCCCGCTATTGCACTTGAGTTCACAACATCAGCGGTTATCTCGAGGACGTACTTTATCTTATCGGGCGTCCAGTCCGGGTGAGCCTCCCTGAGGAGTGCCACGGCGCCGCTGACGTGTGGGGTCGCCATCGAGGTTCCCGAGGCTGCAACGTAGTACTGGCCAACGGTCTCGTCCGTGAGCTGGGTTCCGGCAGCCCTGTCGGAGATGATCCAGTTGCCCGGAGCGACAACCTCGGGCTTGAGCCTGCCGTCAGCCGTCGGGCCCCTGCTGGAGAAGTAGGTGATGACGTCGTTCTTGTCAACGGCTCCGACCGTTATAACATCGGGAGCGGCCGCTGGTGAACCAACGGTGTAGGTGTCCGGCCCGCTGTTTCCCGCCGCAACACAGACCGCTATGCCGTCTTCCCAGGCCTTGTCAACCTCCTGGCTCAGGGCATCGGTTCCGTCCGAGCTCTGGGAGCCGCCGAGCGAGAGGTTAATAACGCTGATGTTGTACTTGTCCTTATTCTGGATAACCCAGTCAATTCCGGCTATTATGGTGGATACCGAACCGCTGCCGTCCGATCCAAGAACTTTGACACCGACGAGCTTGGCACCGGGGGCAACGCCCTTATACTGTCCGTTACTAGCGGCACCGGTGCTGGCTATTATTCCGGCGACGTGGGTTCCGTGACCCTGGTCATCGTAGGGGGTCGTCCTGTTGTTGACGAAGTCCTTCCAGCCTATTACCTTTCCCTGAAGGTCGGGGTGGGAAGCGTCGATTCCGGTGTCAACTACCGCCACGGTAACTCCGCTTCCGTCATAGCCGACGTTCCACACCTGCGGGGCCGAGATTTGAGCGGTTGATTCGTCAAGCCCCTCAAGGTCAACGTCCGCCTGTATCTTGTAGTCCTCCTGGATGAACTGGATTCCGGACACCTGCGAGTTTCCGAAGAAGCCCGAATCGATCAGGCCCGCTATCATGAGCAGGTCCCTGACTTTGAGCTCCGCCGCTATGGCCGGTATGGCCTTGTAGTTGTACTTTATCTTCACGCCCATGAACTTGAGCACCTTGATGGCCTTCTCCTTGTCTGCCTGGTTGTCGAACATTATCACCGTGCTTACCTTCTGGTCCCAGTTCATGTTCTGGACCTTCTTGAACAGGGCCGGAGTGAGCAGGCCATAGTTCTTCTGGGCTTGGGTGTGCTCAACTGCCGCGGGCTTGGCAGGAACGGCCGCAACCATGCCGGCCATTATTCCAATTAAAAACAAGGCAACCACTGCTGCCTTCCAGTTTTTCATTCCTAACCACCTATCTCCAGAGTTGTTTTAGTTTAACTCATCAGGGCCATGCACCCTTCGTTGAAGCTCGGATATGTTCATGCAAATATAAACCTTTCGAATGTTAAGCGTACGTTCGGAAATAATGGACTGGATAACTGTTCCGGTTTGGTGTATATAAAATAGATCACGGTTCCTAGAGTCAGGTATTGGAAAGAATACCATAACTAAAATTAACAACAAAGAACAATAGAATCCTCAAGAATAGGGTGTCAATGTGACGTATTGGATAACCTCCAAGAACGGAACGTTGGAATGTAACATCAAAAGACGGAAGGGGCTCAGAGTATCTTGCCCTCTTCCTTCATCCTGACGAGCCTGGTTATGTAGCCCGCTATCCTGTTTCTGATGGTCTTGCTCTGGACGGTGGTGAGTTCCTCAACCTTCTTCTTGTTGTGCTCGAAGTCCCTCGTGAACTCGTTCGGGTAGCGGTCAAACAGCTCGCGGGCAGCCCTCTTGATGAACGTCTGCTTGATGTTTCCCATCATCAATCCCCCCGTTAGCTTGATTCTGACAACCATACCCCAGTCTCGAAAGCGGTTTTAAAGCTTTTCCCTCGCTCAGGCTTATAAACCCTCCTCCCAAGCCAGAACCATGCTGAGGGAGGTTATCCACTGTAGGGGGCACGAGAACGTTAAAGCCACCCACAAATCGACGCTGGAGTTCACGAAGGAGGATCACTTAACTCCGAGGGGGGACTGCATACTCTGCATCGAAGCGGACAAGGGAATAAACGACCTGAGTGAGGAGTTTAAAACCGTGTTAAAAGCCGGAAAAAAGCTCCTCATCAAGATTAGGGCGGGCAACCTCGTGGATGAAGTCTTGGCTGAGGGAAGCCCCAGCTTGATCCTTGACCACGACTACTCAATGGTAATCCGGAAGAGCACCTACGTTGACGGAAGAACGCTTGCAGTGAGGGCGAACAAGGCCGCTAGAGACATCGACAGGCGAGTTGTGGAGCTTTTGAAGAACCCTGAAACTATAGCTGAGGTTGAACTCATAATCCTCGACGAAGGAAAGCCTTAAAAGGCCAAACTTTTATTAACTTTTGGTGATGAAAAATGATAGAGGGCTACTACATAGTCGAGAACACCGGTGTGGTTCCGGCCGAGAGGCGCTTTAAGTTCAAGGACCTCAAGGCTTGGGGCTACGACCTCCACCTGGGAACCATAGACGGAAGGGAGGCCTACTTCGTCTCGAGAACCGGAACGAGGGAGGAGGGAGAAACCTACACCGAGGGCGGAAAGGAGTACCACATTGCCGAGACCCAGAGAACACTCCCGGCGAACTCAAAGCTCCTCGCTAGGATAATCATCGAGAGGGGACAACCCTACCTAGAGTTCTGGCTTGACACCGAGGATGAAACGTTCCCGCTCGCCAAGGAGGATCCGAGGCTCATCCTCCATCGCTTCTGGACCGAGAAGAAGCTCAAGCAGCTCGACAAGCACCTGGTTGCAGTTGGGTTGACGACGGACTTCTACAAGAGCAGGGTCGAGGAACCTTCGATTCCGCTGCCCTACGAGGATTATCCGCCGAAGGTCA
>WAMH01000124.1 GCA_015522395.1 Thermococcus sp.
CGTGCGATCCCAATCGAGATACCTCCCCACACGGTGATGCTCCGCGGAATGGGCTGGGACTCCAACGTCTACCTCGTTCGGGATGGCGGAGAAGCCCTGATAATCGACACCGGCACGGGGGTGAACTGGCACGTCTACACCGGAATCTGGGAGCGGGGAGGTTATCTCGACGGGGTGAGAAAAGCCATCGCCTTCAACACCCACGAACACTTCGACCACGTCGGGGGAAACCGGCCGCTGAAAAGGTGGCTGGAGGGAAAGGGAATCCACGTTCTATTTGCGGCCCACGAGGTAACGGCGAAAACGCTGGAGGAAGGCGATGACTACGTTATCCTGGCATACTCCTACGGGAGGAAGTTCGAGCCGCAGAAAGTGGATTTAAAGCTCAAAGACGGGGACAAGCTCAGAATCGGCTCGCTGGAGCTTGAGCTGATCCACACGCCGGGTCACACCGCGGGGAGCTCGTGCCTCTACCTCGACGACGGGGAAACGAGGGTTATGTTCACCGGCGATACGCTCTTCAGGGGCACCGTCGGGCGGACTGACCTTCCAACCGGGAACGGCTGGAAGCTGAGGGAGAGCCTTGAGCGGCTTTCCGAGTTCGAGGTCGATTTCGGCCTCCCAGGCCACGGGAGGTACATAGACGACTGGAGGAAGAACCTCAAGGGGATTCTGGGGTGGCTCCCGTGAGGAAAGGATTGGTTAAGGAGGTTCTGGCGAAGCTCAAGTACGACCCTCGCGAGGACGAGAGGGATTACTACGTCGTCATCGAGCACCGCGGGGCCTACGGTGACGTCAAGAGGATTCCAGTTGGAGTTATAGAGCTTGGACACGGCTATTTCTTCGTTGGGGACGTGCAGATACCCTACCACCGCATTCTGAAGGTCGTGAGAAAAGATGGGAAGGTGGTATGGGAGACGCGGAAGATTTAAGGACGGAAAAGCTTTTCTATTCGAAGTTCTACGGGCGATCATGATTGACGCTCATGTCCACTTCGAGTTCTACAAGAAGGAGGCACCAAGGGTCATCGAGGAGTGCCAGAGGGAACTGAAGGCAGTAGTGGACTCCATAACCGAATACCGGAAGGCCCACGTCTGGAAGAGCTGGGAGCTACTGAGACCGTACTTCGGCTTTATCTTTCCCACCCTCGGCTACCACCCAAACGAAGCGCGGAGAGGCAACTGGGAGAAGGTGGAGAAGGTCGAGGATTTTATCCTTGGGCACAAGGACGAGATAGTCGCCATCGGGGAGATAGGCCTCGACTACCACTACGCGGAGAACGAGAAACAGAGGGAAAACCAGAGGGAAATCTTCAGGCACTTCCTTGGGCTCGCCCTCCAACTCAACCTTCCGGTTGTGATACACGCGAGAGATGCAGAAAAAGAGGCCTACGAGCTCGTCCAGAGGGCAGGGGTCAGGGCATACTTCCACTCCTACGCCGGAAGTGTTGAGCTGGCCAAAGAGATAGTCGAGAACGGCCACCTGATTGGCATAAACACGGGGATAGTCTTCATTCCAGAGGTGAAGGCGGTTGCCGAGGCGATAGACGTCGATTACCTGCTCGCTGAGACAGATTCACCGTACATGAGTCCCTTCAAGGGGCAGCGTAACGTCCCGTGCAACGTCCGCGTTGCCATCGAGTGGATAGCAAAACTCCAGGTGCTTGGGTTTGAGGAAGTGGAAAGGGAAACCGAAAAAAACGCCGTCGAGTTCTTTAAGATGGAGGTGGAGCTATGAAAGTTGAGGAAGTCGAGAGAGTAAAGGCCCTTCTGGAAGAACTTGGAGAAAGGGAGCTAATCGAACGCATTGAGTCATTTGTGAGGCTGAACGAAGGTCTTGAGACCAAGAAGGGCGAGGACTACATAAGGCTCTCGATTCTAAGCTTCCTTGAGGGCCTGCTCATGAGCCTCAAACTAAAATATCCCGGGAACGAAAAACTGAGGGAGCTCTACTCGGAGATAAGCGCAAAAAGGGCCGAGCTCGACGAGCTCTTCAGGAAACCGGCGATGCAGAACCTTCAATAGAAGTCGGGAAAGAGTTCAACCTCTTGGACGTAGCTCCTCCTTATCTTTAGGGCCGTTTTAGCCCTCTCCAGCTCCTTCCCAAGGTAGAAGGCGTGCCTCGAGCTTATCTCAAAGTGCTCCAGAATCGTGTCGATTATCGCGTTCGGCTCGTCGCCGACGATTGTAAGGATTACCTCCGTCCCGCGATGAGCGTTGACCCAGATTCTCCCGCCCTCGACCCATATCCTGAAGTAAACGGGCTCCAGCCTAACAGGCCTCTCCTCAGCCTCGACAATCTTTTGGGCAGGTTCAAATTCCCAGTCATTGGCTCTTTTTTCCTTTAAAATCAGAAGATCGAAGCCGAGGTCCTTGGGCATATCAAAGAGGTTCATGTCCAAGGCTCGTTTCAGCTCCCTCACCGAACCCCTCGCCTTCGCGCTCGTCTCGGTGGTCAGGAGCAGGTTTATCGAAAGCTCCCTTGAGATTCCAGCGAGGAGGGCGTTTATCCCGACGCTGTCAGCATCGTATAGCTCAACCACGTTGCCGACCCCGGCGAGCAGAACGTCGTCGGGATTCCTTTCACGGTAGAGCTGGAAGGCAGTTATGGAACGCGCCAGGTGTGGCACGTGCTCGAGGATTAGGTCCGGAATGACCGTTTTGTAGCCCAGCTCAAGGGCCCTTTCCTTCAGCCCCTCGAGGAATTCAATGCGCTCGCTCGGCTTCGTGGGGAAGAAGCCCGCCTTCTGGTTCGTCGGGATTAGAACCACGGGCTTTTCCGTTACGAGTTCCTCAACGTTTCCGGCATCGACACTTAAGAAAAGGTCGGCGTAGTCCAAAGCCCTCTCAATCTCAGCCGTGTTGAGGGAGTCGAAGCTAATCGGTACTTCAAAGCCCTTCTCCATGAGTTGCTCGCGGATTTCCGGGATTTCTTCGATGAAGTCAAGGTTGGTCTTCCCAGCCACCATGCCTATGTCTATTATGTCAGCACCCTCACGGAGGTAGTAGAGGGCCTTCTCAACGGTCTTTTCAACGCCGAGCCTCGGGGCATCGACGACCTCGCCGAGAATCCGGGCCGGAAAGTCCCTCCCAGCTGGCAGGTTTCCAATGAGAACATTCCAGGGCTTTTTGAGGGCCTTTTCAATGTAGCGCTTATTTCGTGTTCTGTTCCGAATGTTCTCCACTCTCTTAAGGGCATCGACCGAGAAGAGGTCGTCGGCTGGCTTTTCCTTGCTCAGCTTGAAGCCCTCGCGTAGGGCTTTGAGAGTCTGGGGCAAATCCATGGCGTTCCTAGGACCCTTGAACGTTGGAACCCCAAGTTCGTCCTCTATAACTTGAGCAGGGCCCCGAACGAGGCCGGGGATTAGAATAAGGTCGTAGTTTCCTCTCTTGATTCCGGCCCTTTTGAGGTAATGGACTATGAGCTCAGGTGTGAGGAAGGCCGCGACGCTCATGGGAGTAACGAAGACGTCGCAACCTTTACCGTACTTCCTGACGAGCGGCTCGGCGAGCCTGCCGGTGACGAGGAGAATCTTCAGCTCCATGTCGGCACATCGGAGGCGTGGCTTTTAGGGGTTATGGTCGGCGAAAGGTTTTTGTTCCACCGGGAGAAATCAACTAAAGGTGGTAATATGGAGCGTGATAACCCGGTTGGAATCGTGTTCGGTGAATCGACCACCGACCACTTCACGTTCATAGTTAACCCGAGGAACGAGCTTCCGCGCTTCGGAGAGTTTCTGATAGCGAGAAACAGGGACGGCGACGAGGTTCTGGCACTTCTGAAGTCGATAAGGAACGTCAACTGGCTCATGGATGCAGGCAGGGGGAGTTACGACTACGTGGAAAAAACGGTCAACGTCTTCTCAAAGGGCGTTTTGGACAAGAGTGAGGAGATACTCGCGACGGCGAAAGTTTTGGGAGTGCTGAGAACCGCCGATGGAGAGTTCTTGGCGAAGCCCGCTCCAAACCGCGTCCCGATAAAGCCGGGTGAGAAGGTCTATCTAGCGAGAGACGAGGATTTAGAGAGGATTTTCTCCCAGGGGCACATAAGGCTCGGACGGCTCATAGCGAGGGAGAAAGTAGAGGTGAAGCTCGACGCCAACAGGCTGGTTTCGAGGCACTTTGCGGTTTTGGCAGTTACCGGCGCCGGAAAGTCCAACACGATAGCGGTTCTCACGAAGGAGCTGGTGAGCAACGTCAACGCCACCGTCGTCATCCTCGATCCGCACGGCGAGTACAGGCACCTGAGCTGGCCCGGAGCGCGCGTCAACCCGATAAAGGCCACGATAGATCCAGGGAGGATAAGGCTCAGCGAGTTCGCCACGCTGCTCGGCATAGCGGAGAACGCCAGTTTGCAGAGGCGCTTCCTCGGGTTGGTCTATAGAACCGTCAGAGAGGAGATGCGCAGGAACGGGCGCGTCATCGGCGGAATGGACTTCATCCACGCGATGGAGGACAAGATAGAGGAGTGGATAAGGATATACGAGAACACCGACGACAAGGTCATCTACTACTACGACGAGAAAGGCATAGAGACGCCGAGGAAGATACAGGCGAAGGACCTCGACTCCCTGATAAGGCTGAAGGACTACCTGAGCGAGCTTCGCGCCAACTTCGGCGAGTTCATAAGCCCGGTTAACGTTCTCAGCGAGATAAGGCCCGGCATGGTGAACGTCATAGACCTGAGCGGCATGGAAGAGGAGCAGATGATTACGCTGGCAAGCTTCGTCCTGCGCGGAATCCTCAAGAACCGCATCGAGTACATAAAAGCCCTCAGAACGAACGACAGGCCCACTGCGAGGGAGATAATAGAAAATTACCCCGCAGTTAGAAAACCCCTGCTCGTCATCGTCGAGGAGGCACACATATTCGCCCCCCGGGGCGAGAAGAACCCCGCGACACTCTGGCTTGGCAAGATTGCGAGGGAAGGAAGAAAGTTCGGCGTTGGCCTTGGCATAGTCTCCCAGAGGCCGAAGAAGCTCGACGACGACATACTGAGCCAGACGAACACGAAGATCATCCTCAAGCTCGTCGAGCCGAACGACCAGCGCTACGTCCAGCAGGCGAGCGAGCAGATAAGCGAGGACCTACTCGGGGATATAGCTTCCCTCGGAGTGGGTGAAGCGGTGATAGTGGGCTACGCGATAACGATTCCCGCGATGGTGAAGATATACAG
>WAMH01000125.1 GCA_015522395.1 Thermococcus sp.
CGCCCGGCTTTACGGGTATCGCCTCCTCCCCTATCGCCCAGAGGACTTTTTTCTCGCTCGCGAAGAAGCCGCCCGGGGAGTAGTAGAGCGGTCTTATCCCAACGGGGTCGCGGAAGAGGTATATGACCTTTCCGTCGGAGAAAGCCACCGCGTAGTCGCCCTCGAGCATCCTCATGGCTTTCCCAACGGCCCCCTCGACGCTAAGGCCTTGCCCAAGGAAGTGCTCCAAAAGCCTCAGAATAACCTCGCTGTCCACGTCACTCTCGAATGAAACCCCTCTCCTCTCAAGCCAGCCGCGAAGCTCGCGGTGGTTGTATACCTCGCCGTTGTGGACGAGCGCAAACTCGTTGACGAAGGGCTGGGTGAAGGCCTTGGAGCCGGTCATGGCCAGCCTGCACTGGAGAATCCCGATGCTCCCGTCGGGTATCCCGGAAACCTCGGAGAAGTCGTCCGATTTGAGCACCCCTCCATCGGTCCAGACACCGAAGCTGTCCTCGCCGCGGTGCTTCCCGGCGTTTATCATCACGATGAACCTTTCCTTCAGATTCGAGCCGATTCCACCAGCTATGAGGCACATTCTCTCCCACCGGCCCAAGTTCCTCGTCGTTAAGAAAAGGCTTCCCGTTTTCGACGTGAGATGGTGATAAGAAAGAGCGACCTCTGTTGAACATCCATCCAGGAATGCACCCTAAACTTGAACTCCCTTCGAGTAAGGCTCAGGTAAGGTCGCCGCAGGTGCAGTAGTGCTCATAGGCGAGGGTCTCAAGGTCGTCGAAGCCCTCTCCCGTCCTCGCGGAGATGTACAGCACGCGCGTTGGAGGCGCAAGCTCCGGCAAAGACGAGCACATCCTGTATGCTAAAAGCCCCTGCGTTGATGGGTCGAGCTTCAGCCTCGCGGTGAGGTATTCAACGTCGTCGAGGAGCTTTCTGTACCCCTCCAGTTCTCCTTCCCGGAGGACATCAATCTTACTTAATGCGGGAACGGTGGTGGTGCCGAGGCGGAGGTCAATCATCAGGCCGAAGAAGAGGGCGAAGCAGAAGTCGGGGGGTTTTCTGAGAACCTCCGGGCCGAAGAGGTAAACGGCGAGCGGCTCAGGGAGGTTCTCGGTTAGCTTAACCCCAAACTCGTGGAAGAGGAAGGTCTCCATCTGCCCGGGGGTGTCGATGAGGACGTAGTCTCTCCCCCTGTCCAGCCGAAGGGTTTCCGAGGTGTATTCCCCAACGAACGGCAGAAGGCGGTCGTAGCTCTCCACGATGGCCCCATTGGGTCCGTAACCTTCCGCCATCAGCTCTCTCGCGGTTATCCTCTCCCTGACGTCAACGTCCGGTTGATATGGGAGCCTCTCAACGCCCGTGTCGAGGTTTACGTAGGCGACGGAATAGCCGTTTTCCTCGAGGTAGCGTCCGAACGAGCCCGTCAAAGTGGTCTTCCCGCTTCCCGCTGTCCCCACGAAGAGGATTATCATCCCATCACCCTTGCCTTGAAGCCGGCTATGCGCGTTATCCTCTCCGCAAGCTCTATGAAGGCCTTCGCCCCCTCGGAGTCCGGTTTGTACTCAACAACCGGAACGCCCTCGAGGGTGGCTTCCCTCACGGACGGGTCTTCCGGGATGATCGCAAGGAGCGGAACCTCCATTACCTCCTCCGCAACGTCTGGGGGAATGTCGTTGTCGCTCCTGCCGTAGCGGTTCAGGACGAAGCCGAGAACGGCCAGCCCTGCCTTCTTCAGGACTATCCCAACCTTCATCGTGTCCGTTACGCACGAGATCTCTGGGTTGGTAACGAGGAGAACCTCTTCCCCGCTCAGCATGGCGTTCATCGCATCCATCTGAAGGCCGGCCGGGCAGTCGATTATCACGAAGTCGAACTTTCCCTTCAGGGGTTTTATCGTTCCGGGCAGGCCCCTCGGGTCGGCCCTTATGACGTGCTCCCAGTCTATAGCCGCCGGAACCAGATGAACGTTCTCGTAGGAGGTAGCGTATATTGCGTTGTTTATGTCGGCCTTCCCTGCAAGGACGTCGTGTATCGTTGTGTAGGCGTCGTCTATCCCCATGACGAGGCTCAGGTTGGCCATCGTCAGGTCCGCATCGATAGCGCACACCTTGTAGCCCATCTTCCCGAGCGCTATTGCCAGGTTCGCGGTGGTGGTCGTCTTTCCAGTCCCGCCCTTGCCGGAGGCAACCGATATAAGCCTGCCCATTGTTATCCCCGCCTTTCTACGGCATAAACCTTTATGAACCTTTAGCCGCAGAGCCGTTGGAGGAGAAGAGGTGAGAAATATGAGAGTGTTCGTTCCCGATACGAGCGTTATAGTTGATGGGAGGCTGACCCAGTTCCTCTCAACGCTCAACGAAAAGGTCAAGGTCGTCATTCCCGAGGCTGTCCTGGCTGAGATAGAGCATCAGGCCAACGAGGGAAAGGCGATTGGCCACGTGGGACTGGAGGAGCTCAAAAAGCTCCGCGACATGGCGGATCGCGGGGAGATACTCCTCGAGTTCCACGGGGACAGGCCGGAGCAGTGGCAGATTAGACGAGCAAAAGCAGGGGAAATAGACCACATGGTGCGCGAGACAGCCAGGGAGTTGAGCGCTACCCTCATAACAGGCGATCAGGTGCAACGTGATGTTGCCATAGCAAAGGGAATAGACGTAATCTACCTGACCACCAAGAAGGAGCCGAGGCATCGCCTCGAGGATTTCTTCGATGAAACAACCATGAGCGTTCACCTGAAGGGCGGTCTAAGGCCCTTTGCCAAGAAGGGAAAGCCCGGCGACTGGAAGTTCGTTCCCATCAGAGACGAAGTTCTAACCGATGAGGAGCTCCACGAGATAGCCGACGACATCGTCGAGCGCGCGAGGCGCGATCCGGAGAGCTTCATCGAGATGGACGAACCTGGAGCGACCGTTGTCCAGCTCAGGAACTACCGCATAGTGATCGCTAGGCCCCCCTTCGCGGACAGGATGGAGATAACCGCGGTGAGGCCCGTCAAGAAGCTGGACATAGAGGACTACGGACTGAGCGATAAGCTGCTTGAGAGGTTGAAGGACAAGGCCGAGGGAATCCTCATCGCAGGTGCCCCCGGTGAGGGAAAGACCACCTTCGCGCAGGCGTTGGCGGAATGGTACGCTTCGATGGGGAAGGTCGTCAAGACGATGGAAAAACCAAGGGACCTGCAGGTGAGCGAGGAAATAACGCAGTACACCGCTCTAAATGGCCGGATGGAGCTTACCGGGGACATACTCCTCCTTGTGAGGCCGGACTACACGATATTCGACGAGATGAGGAAGACGAGCGACTTCAAGATCTACGCCGATTTGAGGCTGGCAGGAGTCGGAATGGTAGGAGTGGTTCACGCAACGAAGCCTATAGACGCGGTTCAGAGGTTCATCGGCAGGGTAGAGCTGGGAATGATACCGCAGATAGTCGATACCGTCATCTTCATCAAGGCCGGAGGCGTTGCGAAGGTTTTAACGCTTGAGTACCTCGTCAAGGTGCCGAGCGGAATGAAGGAGGAGGACCTCGCGAGGCCCGTCATAGAGGTCCGCGACTTCGAGACGGGTGAACTTGAGTACGAGATATACACCTACGGCGAGGAGATAAGCGTCGTCCCGGTCAAGAAGGAGGAGAAGGCCCCAGCCCTGAAGCTCGCCGAGAAGAGACTCAAGCAGGAGATAAAGAAGTTCCTGCCCGATGTGTACGCGGAAGTCGAGATAGCGAGTCCCCACAAGGCGATAATCTACGCCGACGAGTTCGACATCCCGGCGATAATCGGCAAGAAGGGCAAGCGCATCACCGAGCTGGAGAAGAGGATCGGCATAAGCATCGACGTCAAGAGCTTCGCCGAGCGCGAGGCGGAGAAGCCGAAGGAGAAAATCCCGGTGGAGGTCGAGGAGAAGAAGAAAACCATCGTCCTCAGAGTTTCGCCCGACTACGCGAAGAGGCCGCTCAAGTTCTACGGCGGCGAGCAGTACGTCTTTACCGCCACGCCGAGCAAGAAGGGCCTCGTCAAGGTGGGCAAGAGCACCCCGATAGGGAAGGAGCTGAAGAGGCTCATCGAAGCCGGCATACCCGTGTGGGCGACCATCTGAGGGCGGAAACTTTTTATAGTTTCCATCCTTCTTTTCTCACGTGGTAATGTGCACATCCACCTCCTCCAAAGGCTCCCGGCGGGAACTCATGGAGGAGATATCTTTGCTGAGGGCCGAGCTTGATGAACTGAAGGGACGTGCCAACAATGGTTAGGGTCAGCACACTCGGGTTCGGGCTGATAATCGCGGCGCTCCTCTTATCCCTGCATCCCCTCGCCCTCTACCTCAGCCTTCTGCTCTCCTTCATGATACTGGGAATAGCGCTGATGGAAATGGGCGGTCAGCTTGAGACCCTGCGGGGTGAGGTCGACGACCTCTACTCCGAGATTGAGGAGATGGTGGGGAAACTCAGGGAGGCCGAGGGATGAAGCTCGTCCGGGACTTATCATCTCTGTTTGCCCTCCTAATTGCCGCCGCCATGCTGGCGTATGGGGCTTTTGAGTACAGGACGACGGGCATTCTCCTGCTCTGGCTGGCGTTGGTGATTTTAGCATTCCTCCTGCTGGCAGTTTCGGTGGAGCTGGAGAAGCTGGAAGAAAGGGTCAAAGAGCTGGAATCCAATCTCGGGAGCAGGCAGGAATAACGGACAACTTTTTAACCCTCCCGCATATTTTTTCCCGGTGGTGCTCATGAGGTACGACGTTGTCATCATTCCGGAGAGCTTTCACCGCTTTGGAAAGCACAATATGGAACACATCTGCGTTCCAATGGTGATCGAGGACAGGAGCTACGATATAGCGATGGAGATACTCAACGGCATCGATAGGGTTTTGAAGGCGCGCTTTGATGTTTCAGTTGAGACCCCCCAGGGAGACGACTGCGACGTTGTTTACAGGAAATACACCGTTTGGAGGAATGGAAAGAAGGCCATCGTCCACGCAAAGCTCAGGAGGATCGGCGAGGACTGCCCGGGCATCATCGGAAACCGCCGTAGCGTCTTCGAGTTTGAGAGGGACATCGAGGAGGTCATCAGCGAAATCGAGGGGTGCCTCTCCTGATGCCCCTTGTCCTGGCCTCCGCGAGTCCAAGGAGGCGCGAGATTCTTTCCCGCTTCGTTCCGGATTTTGTGGTCGTGCCGAGTAAGGCAAGCGAGGAGTGCTCCCTGAGAGAACCCAGGAGGTACGCCCTGACATTGGCCTGCAGGAAGGCTAGGGAGGTTCATTCCCGTGTTTCTTCTGATTCGACTGTAATCGGTGCCGACACCGTGGTCAGCGTGGACGGCAGGATCCTGGGCAAACCAAAGGACGGAGAAGAGGCCTTCAGAATGCTCAAGCTCCTCAGCAGAAAGGTGCACAGGGTCACGACCGGCTACTGCATAATCTACGGAGGGAAAGAGCACCCGGGGACGGCCGTCACCGAGGTGAAGTTCCGCGAGCTTGACGACGCGCTGATAAGGGCTTACATCGCCACGGGTGAGCCCATGGACAAGGCCGGGGCCTATGGAATCCAGGGGAGGGGTGCTCTCTTCGTCGAGTGGATCAGAGGGGACTACTACAACGTCGTCGGCTTTCCGCTGGCGATAGTCTGGAAGCTGAAGGAACTGGACTTCGAGGTTTTCCGGTAGGCATTTAAGGTTTCCCTTCCTCATTTCCCCGGTGGTGGTATGAGGCTGGTTCTCAAACCCCTCTTCGACGCCGAGCTTCCGGCGGGCTTTGAGGAGGTCGTCAGGGCGAAGCTACGCGGAAAAGAGGTCAAAACAGGGGAACAGGTTGCGGTTGAGCTCTTAGGCGAGCCCCTTCACTTCAAGGTTCTTCTCGCAGAGCCCTCCCCCCTGAAGGTAGACGCAGGCACGAGAATAGAGTTCTCCTCAGGGGACATTGACGTGGTAAATATCGAGTTCGACAGGCCTGTTGATGACGTGATACCCCTGAGGGAAGGTTTTGCGGTGGTTCTCGGTGATGAAATCGTGATCCTGTCCAAGGACGGGCAAAAGCTTTATAGCGAGGAGTTCAAGGGGCTTAAAGGAATTAGGGTAACCGAAGATTCTGTGGTGGTAATACATGGCTCGGGCATCAAAATCATTAGACCTTAGCGGCTTCACCTTCGATGAAAGCTGGGAGGAGAAGAGGAAGCGCGCCGAGAAAATAGTTGAGATCCTCATGAGAACCCACCCTAGGGAGAAGCTCCTCATAGGCGACCCCTACAGGACTTTGATTCACTGCATAATCTCCCAGAGAATGCGCGATGAGGTAACCTACCGCGTCTGGGAGGAGCTTTTTAACCGTTACAAGGACATCGAGACGATAGCCGCGACACCGGTGGAGGAGATGCAGGAGTTCCTCAGGAAGCAGGGAGTTGGCCTCTGGAAGACCAAGGGTGAGTGGATTGTCAAGGCTTCTCAGATAATCCTCAAGAAGTACAAGGGAAAGGTGCCCGACGACATACACGAGCTAATGAAGCTGCCAGGCATAGGGAGAAAGTGCGCCAACATCGTTCTAGCGTATGGCTTTGGAAAGCAGGCAATACCGGTTGATACTCACGTCAACAGGATAAGCAAGCGCCTCGGCCTGGCCCCGCCGAGGGTTCAGCCCGAGAAGGTGGAGGAGTACCTGACGGAGCTTATCCCCAAAGACAAATGGATCTACGT
>WAMH01000126.1 GCA_015522395.1 Thermococcus sp.
AGGGCGCTGTTGCCGAGGGGATCGGCGATTTTGACGGTGAGCGGCTTCCTGCCCTCCCTGACGTCCTCGATGTACCTGAGAATCTCGTCGGTCTTCTTCACGGCTTCCTCGTCCCCCTCGCTCTCCTTGAAGCTCCTCGCCATGAGGAGGGCTTCCTTAACGCGCTCTAAGAGGCCCTCAACGTTGGTAACGAAGCCTTCCGCCGCTGGCCCGGGTTCTATCTTGACCCCAATCTCGTCCAGCTCTATCGTTCCGCTCTTGCTCCTCACGACCCTCGTAAAGAGGTCCTTTTCGTTCTCCACTTTGACGGTGTAGAGCTTTGGCGGTCTGTCCTCGAGTATCATGACGTCCGCGTTCCTGTAGCCGCACTTCTCGCAGTATATCGTGCTCTCCATGACCTTTCCGAAGTACGGGATTTCGTGAACGTACTGAATGGCCTTTAGGGTTCCTTTACCGCCGCATATCGGGCAGTCTCCGAGGGTGACAACCTGTATATCCTCTGGTCTGGGTTCATTCTCGCGTTTCTTGACCATCTCCATCACCTTGACCTGGGGCGATGTAAAACCTGGAAGGGTGAAATCGGGGAAATCAAGAAAAGGTGGTCACTTGGCTATCCTTATGTCCGCGGGTACGAGGATTAGCTTTATTTCCTGCTTGCATATCTTGGCGGCCTGACCGTCAAGGGCGTTTACCATCCCCTTGAGCTGTTCGGCAACCTTCTCGAGTATCTCGGGTTTGACCTCGAGCGGTGTAAGGTCGACCAGAACGATGTTGCCCTCCTGCAGTTCATCGGAGATTCTCTCAAGATCGGAGTAACTCGTTACAACGATCTTTTTGAGATAGCGTATCTGGGGTTTTATAACTTCCTTGGTTATTATGTCTTCCTCGAGGGGCATGACGTCAACGTCCTTCCTCTCGGGGCTCACGCCCTTCTTCACCGCACTCGGGGGCTTTCTCTTGGGCTTTTCGTCACCCTTCTTAATGCTGTCGAACAATCCCATAACCGTCCCTCCAGTTAATCGTAAGGGCTGGAATATTTTTGGCATTGGCCTTTATATCTCTTTCTGAAAGGCGGAAGGGCATCGACAAAAGGATATAAACGGAAAGGTTCAGGCGGACTTTACCGCCTTGAGAACCTTCTCCCTGAGCTCTGCACCCTTTTTCAGTGAGGTGTCTACTGCGTAAATCACTTCCTCGAGCTTGAAGCTCCCCCCTTCACCCTTCTGAGCGGCGGATATCATGCCGTTCTCGTCGGCGGTTATGGTTATCCTGCCGTCCATGACAAGCTCTTCGTCGAGGCTTGGGTCAACGACCATGGTGTTCCCGATCTTGGCCATCGTCACGGGAATCGGGATCCTCCTGACCGGAAGGGGCTCATACTCGTCGAGAACCTCCACCTCGTCCGTCTCCTCGTTGTACCTCACCTTAGGCATCTTCGTGCTCAGCAGGGCGGCTATCGCGCCTATCCCCGTTGCGTCGAGGAGGTTGCCGTCGTGGTCCAGAACGTGGACGTCTATGAATACGACGCGGACGAGCTTGCCCGGAACTATGACGAGCTTCTCAAGCTCGACAGCCTCGCTCTCTCTGATGCCCCTGTCAACGACACGGGCCAGCTCGATGGCGTTCTCGTCCGGTGGGCCGGGTTCAAAGCTCGGAGAGGCAAGCGGGACGAGTTCAACGTTGGTGGTTATGACGCCCCTATCCGGGAGGTCTGGGAACGGCTCGCCCATGTCGACCTTTATACCCACGAGAACCTGAGTGTTCCCGAGCTTCACCCAGGCGGAACCCTCTGCCTTCTCGATGACGTTGACCTTGATCTCGAGGTCGCGGTAGTCCTCAAGGCCGCGGCCGTCGAGGCGCTTTCCGTCCCTGAGGAGGGCGAGAATCCTGTCGCGCATTATGCCCGCCATAACTTCCATATCACTCATTTCCTGCCACCTCCTCTGCTATCCTGAGGTACTTCTCCCTGAGGGCTTCCCTCTGCTTCTGGTAGACCGCCTTGGCCCCCTTGATGGCGAGCTTGACGGCCTCGATGAACTCCTCCCTAGTTAGGTAGCCGTCCATCTGAAGGAGCGTTATGTTGTTCTTGAGGGGCATTATCGCAACCGGAACGTCGGACTCACCGTAGTTGTCCTCGTCCTTGTTTAGGTCAAGGACTATCTCCCCGTCTATCTTTCCAGCGGCGCAGGCAGCCACGAGGTCCCTCATCGGAACGCCGGCGTCTGCGAGAGCCAGGGATGCGGCGGTTATGCCGGCGACACGAGTTCCAGCGTCTGCCTGGAGAACCTCTATGAAAACATCGACGGCCGTTCTCGGAAAAGCATCCAGGAGAAGCGCCGGTTCGAGTGCCCCCCTTGTGACCTTGCTTATCTCAACGCTCCTCCTGTCCGGTCCGGGCTTTTTGCGCTCTTCAACGCTGAAGGGTGCCATGTTGTAACGAACGCGCAGGATTCCCCTGTCCGGCCTCTGGAGGTGTTTGGGGTGTATCTCCCTCGGGCCGTAGACTGCCGCGAGAATCTTGTTCTTACCCCACTCAACGTAGGCAGAACCATCGGCGTTCTTGAGCACGCCAACCTCCATCTTTATGGGTCTGAGTTCGTACTTCTTCCTGCCGTCAACCCTTCTACCGTTTTCATCTATGAGCTTTAAACCCTCTGGTCTTCCCATCATTCTGCCTCACCTTTCTCATCACTCTTCTCCTCAATCTGGGGCACCTCATCGATGACTCCCTCTTCCTTGAGCGCCCTGAGCCTCTCGGTGAGGAACTCTTTCATCCTGTCGGTGAGTCCCTGGGTGTGGCTCTCGCGGTCGACCTTGAGGATGGCTTCTATAGCGAGCTTCTCAAGCTCGTCATTCCTTCCGCTCACCCATACCCATCCGTTCTGGCCGACTATTATGCGCGTGTTTGTCAGCTTCTTGATGAGGTTTATCATAGAACCGCCCTTGCCGATGAGCCTCGGCACCTTGGAGGGCGTGATGGTTACAAGCTGACCTCCCCTGAGCGGACCGCCGTGGAAGGGCATGCCCTTCGTGGTGAGGTCGATCTGGTTTATCTCGTTGTAGCCCTTTATCTTGGCGTAGATTATGTCGCCTATGTCGAATATCTTCCTAAGATCGGTCTTCATGAGGTCAATGCGCTCTTCCGTGGCATCCTGGACGCGCAGGCTGGCCTCGTAGGGCGCACCTATGTCAACCGCCCAGTTTGAGAAGCGAACGTCCACTATCTTTCCGAGGACGTTGTCGCCCACTTCCGGCATGTACGGCCCTTCGAGCGGGATGACTCGTATGAGGTCGCCCCTGACTTCTACAAGACCAACCACAGTCGAGTAAATTCTGTTTCCTTCCCTGAAGGTTCCTCTTCCGTTCTTATACGGCCCCTGGGCAAGCAGGGTCCCAGGAACCACAAGCTCCCTTGGCTTAACAAAAATCCTCTTCATAGCCCCTTCCTCTCTATAAG
>WAMH01000127.1 GCA_015522395.1 Thermococcus sp.
CCGAGGAGATGAGACCGGAGATTCCCCACGCGAGGTATGAGAATGCAAGGAAAAGCCCGATCGAAACCGCCGGCAGGAGCCACTTCGACATCTCCCCCACCTATTATATGCTTTGAAAAAGGACGTAAAAGCCTAACGCCGGCAGACGTCTTTCACGGGGACCGTGTGGCTCATAGGCTCCTCATAGAACTCGTCCATCAGCCTCTGCAGCTTCCTCGAAAGCTCCATCTGGTTGCCCCACGAACCCTCGATTTTGCCCTTCGCCGCCATCCTGCCCAGGAACTTCTTCATCTCGTCGCTTAGCGGTGAGGGCTTACAGCGAGACCAGGGAGACCCGGGCAGGGGCATGAAGTAGTGGGCGCGGACCTTCCCGCCCTTCCCCATGACCCACCTCATCAGCTCGATGCTCTTCCTCTGGCTTTCCTCACTTTCATTTGGCAGTCCCACGATGAAATCCACAACAGGCTCAAAGCCGTACTCAATCATGTACTCAACCGCCCGTTTAACGTGATCGATTCTGTGGAGGCGGTGCATAGCTTTAAGCATGGCATCGTCGCCGCTCTGCGCCCCTATCGCCAGGCGCCTGTTGTCCGCGTAGTCGATGAGGAGTTCAAGAGTCTCCGGCAGGACGAACTCCGGCCTTACCTCGCTCGGGAAGGTGCCGTAGAAGAGCCTTCTGCCCTCATTCCTCAGCGGCTGGAGTGCTTTGAGAAGGGCTTCGAGCTTGTTTAGCTTGAGTATTGCTCCAGGGGAACCGTAAGCAAAGGCGTTCGGCGTTATGTAGCGCATGTCCTTCATCCTGCGCGAGTATTTTACGATCTGATCAATCGGCCTGTGCCTCATCCTGAACCCCTTGATGTATGGCGTCTGGCAGTAGTAGCAGCCGAAGGGACAGCCCCTGCTGATTTCTATCGGTGAAATCAGCCTTACCGACTCAGGATACGGCGGAAAGCGCCAGAAGTCCTCCACCTTGGCGAAGCCGGTGAAGATAAATTCACCGTTGAGGTGGAATGCGAGACCTTTGATCCCCAGCAGATCTCTGGTTATTCTGTAACCAGTCTTCTTCAGCGTGGTGAGAAGTTTGTAGAGAACCTCTTCTCCCTCGCCGATTACGGCGATATCAAAGCCGAGCTGGTTGAGGGTGTGTTTGGGCATCGCTATCGCGTGATAGCCGCCCGCTATCAAGAGTGCTCCCCGCTCCTTGAGAAGTTTAACCTCCTCCGGCAGGGAACCCCATATCTCCTCGGTGAAGAAGGAGTAGAGAACCACCTTCGGCCTTGCCTTGAGAATCTCGCCGAAGTCCTTCGTTATGAGCAGTTCGCTTAGGTCAAAGCCCTGACTCTCCAGTGCACCGAGGAGGTGGACGAAGGCGTTGTGGTTGCGCTTGGTCATCCTAACGGCTATCTCGGGCATGATTGGAGACTTGAGAAGGGATTTAAAACCGTAACGGAACAAAAACGGGAAGTAAAAGCCAGGAAGGCCTTCAGGCCTTGATGGCGAGCTTGATGTCCTCGGCCTTAACGGTCTTCCTGCCAGCGTGCCTGGCGTACTCGGTAGACTTCTTGGCAAGCTCAATGGCGTACTCCTCAAGGTACTCGGCGAGAACCTTCGCCGCGTCCTCGCTGACCCTCTCGGCACCGGCCTTCCTTATAATCCTATCAATTGGGGCAATCGGCAACTCGGCCATTCACAACACCTCCTTAACGGGTTCTTCGGTTCCCTTTTAGGAAACAAAGATATATAAACCTTTCGATAAACAGGGGCTTTTCCGCCCCTTTAATGCCCGTTCAACCCGACAGAATATATAAGTGGACCATAGGAATTTTTTGAGGTAACCATACAATCATCAACGGTTTCCAAAAACTGTTCTGCCCCATAAGGACCTTCTCCCAGGTGAAGACTTTGGAAGGTGTATAAGAGATGCGAGATCGGAGACTAAAGGTAAGGAGTAATCTAGCCCAAGAAATTGCGGATCAGAGTTTTCTTCGCCTTGATAAAGCCACATGCCGGCTGCCCTGGTAGTTGCCATGGTACGGATTCTTTGAAGGATCCTCCAGGCGGAGAAAAGCAATCTGGACGAAGCGCTCGCCGTAGGCCAGCTCGATGGGCCTCTCCGAGGCGTTGAAGAGCGCGAGAGTTAGGTTGCCGTCCCATCCGGGATCTACCCAGGCGAAAGACCCGATGAGGCCTTCCCTCGCGAGACTGCTCCTGATCTTCATGTCCCCCATGATGTCATCGGGGAGATTAACGCGCTCCAAGGTCAAAACAAGGGCGTGGGTTTTGGGAGGAATCAGGAGTCCGCCCGTTCCCTCAACGTCGATCGATTCATCGTTTATGTACGCCTCATTACCAACGCGCAGGTCGTAGCCCGCCGGCTGAAGGGACTTCTCACTGAAGGGCTCGATGAGGATCTCCTTTCTGATTTTCCAGTCCGGAAGCATCATTCAAACCACCGCAAGCTTTATTTTATCGACCCTTAAAACACTTCCGAGGGCCCGTGGCCTAGGGGATATGGCGCCGGCCTTCGGAGCCGGTAGTCGCGGGTTCGAATCCCGCCGGGCCCGCCATCAGCCCTTTGCTTCGCAAAGCGCTGGCGGAAAGTTAAAGACTGCTCATGATGTGTTCCTAAGCCCTTGTACGTGCTTTTCAAGTGCTTTACTTCCAGTGGCTTTCACGCTCAAGCTGACTTTTTTAGACGGGGTTTACTTTTAGTAGCGCCCGAAGGGCGCGAAGGAGATAAACCCAATCAAGGATTAGCCATCCACCAAAGAAAGCCCACTAAAACCCTCCCCATTACCAAGCACGTACGAACCACTCCAAGGCGATTAAATAAGGCCAGAATTGTTTGGTCGACCTTTGCCATGCAAAGGCTGCTGGGGGACTACAAAATCCAGTCCAGCGGTTTCAATGGAATCTCATTCTCAAACTGGCGATTTAAGGGGAACCACAAACTTTGATCAAACTTTGCCTGCGCAAAGTTTGAAAGAAAAGGGAAGAGGGTTCAGCCGAAGAGGGCGCCGAGACCGGCGAGGGCCTCCTCCTCGCTGGCCTCCTCTTCCTCTTCCTCCTCTTCCTCCTGGGCGGCCTCAGCCGGGGCCTCGGCAGCCGGAGCAGCGGCAACGGCAACCGGGGCGGCAACCGGCATGGCGGCCTTCTCGATGACCTCGTCGATGTTAACTCCCTCAAGGGCGGCAACGAGAGCCTTTATCCTGGCCTCGTCGGCGCTAACACCAGCGGCCTCAAGGACCTTCTTAAGGTTCTCCTCGGTTATCTCCTTACCAGCGGCGTGGAGCAGCAGAGCGGCATACACGTACTCCATTTTTCGCACCTCCAATCATCTTCATTTTTTCATTCATTTCACACGGATTCGTTCAGGGATACGAGGGAAATGGAAAGTTCAGCCGAAGAGCGCGCCCAGTCCCGCGAGCGCGTCCTCTTCGCTGGCTTCCTCCTCTTCCTCTTCTTCCTCGGCCTCCTCAACCTTCTCCTCGGTTGGCTGAGGAGCCGTGGCAACTGCCATTTGTGCCTGAGCGTTTAAAAGCTCTTTGGTCTTCTCGTCAAGCAACTCTTCCGGAAGCTCCTGTGCTATGAGCAGGACAGCACGGAGCGCCCTGCCAAAGACATCCTCGACTGTCTCCTTGGTGATGTAACCAGCCTTGACAGCGACGTTCTTCGCTCCAAGGAACGCCTTCTGGATGATGGCCTCGATGGTCTCGCTCGTCGGGTAGGCGGTGTTGACCGACAGGTTGAACGCGTGCATGTAGGCCTGCTGGATCATGTTGATGTACTCGTTCTCGTCGATGGCAAGGACGTCCGGGGTGTAGACTATGCCGTCCTCGTAGGCGGCAAGCAGGTTGAGACCGACCTCAAGCGGCTCGATTCCGAGCGCGTTCAGGATCCTTGCCATCTGGTCGGTGATTACTTCTCCGGCCTTGAGGGCGGTGTAGTCCTTCTGTATGCTGACCTTACCCTTCTCGATCCTCGCCGGGATTCCAAGGGCCTGCATCTCACCAACGAGGGGGCCCGGCGCGAGTGATGTCGGTCCGGCCGGAATGACGACATCGTGTGGAACTACAGCGCCGGCCTTGGCCGGAGCCGGGGTCTTGCTCTCCTCGAGGAGTTTGTAGAGCTTGAACGGGTTCATCTCGGTGGCGAGTATTCCGGCCCCGCCCTGAATGTGGTCTATGAGCTTCTCGAGTTCAGGGTTGTTAAGCTCTTCCGCGGCCCTCTTAATGGCCAGCTCTATGAGGGTGTTCCTGCTGACCCTGAGGAGCGCCTTGCCGCGGAGCTTCTCACGCATCTTGCTGAGCGGATAGGCTGGGACGCCGGCCACGTCAACGAGCGCTATCACTGGGTAGCTCTTGATGATCTTGGTGAGTTCCTCAACTTCCTTCTTCTTCCACTCTGCAACGTGGGCCATCTCCCTCACCTCTCCACCTTGACGGCCGGTCCCATGGTGGTCTTGACGTACACTGACTTCACCTGGTTCTCGCCGCGCTCAAGCTTGTTGAGTATCGCGTTGAGAACTGCCTCTGCATTCTCTGCGAGCTTCTCATCGTCCATCTTCTCGGTTCCGATCCTCGTGTGAACCACGGGGTTGTTCTTGAGCTGTATCCTGACCGTCTTCTTGAGCTTGTTCACTATCGGCTCGAGGTTGGTCATGGTGGGCGGAACGACAACCGGCATCTTGTTCCTCGGACCGAGGTACCTACCGAGGTACCTACCGATCTTCGGCATCAAAGGTGCTGCCGCTATGAAGAAGTCGTAGTTCTTCGCCACCTTCCTGGCCTGCCTTGGGTTTTTCGCAAGTTCCTCAAGCTGTTCCCCACTAATAACGTCAAGCCCGAGCTTTTTGGCCGCCTCGGCAACGGCGCCATCAGCGATGACCGCGATCTTCGGCTCCTTCCCACGACCGTGGGGCAGCACAACCTCAAGCTTGAACCTGTTCTCGGGTTTCTTCAGGTCGATATCCTTGAGGTTGACTGCCATCTCGACGGTCTGTGTGAAGTTGCGCGGCTTAGCCCGGGCCTTCGCCTCCTTCACCGCTTCCACGAGTTTCTGCCTGTCATAGGCCATTTACAGCCCTCCTTTCGGTTTTGATTTAAGCCCGAAAAAGTCAAAGATGCGTAAAAAGAGGGATTTTTAAACTTTTCCCTCACTCCTCGGCGTTGGCGAAAATCTCGTCGTAAACGCCTTCGTCAATCTCCCTCTGGACTTCCCTGGGGTCCTTGCCCTCAACGGTGACGCCCATGCTGAGGGCGGTGCCTATGACTTCCTTGGCCGCGGCTTTAAGGTCGGCCGCGAGCATCTGGTCCTGCTTGGCCTTGGCTATCCTGATGACCTGTTCCATGGTGAGGTTCCCGACCGGGCTGTGCCCCGGCTCACTTGAACCCTTCGGGGCGCCGATCTCCTTCTTTATGAGCTGGCTGACCGGCGGGACACCGACCTCGATTTCGAAGGTCTTCTTCTTGGGGTCGGTGACGATGATCTTGACGGGAACCTGCATTCCCTCGAAGTCCTTTGTGGCCTTGTTTATCTCGTCGACGACCTGTTTAACGTTGAGTCCGAGAGGACCGATTGCAGGACCGAGTGGCGGTCCGGGTGAAGCCTTTCCTCCTTCAACGAGCACCTCAACAACCTGTGCCATCTTTCTCACCTCTGAATGGTTCTTTCACTCCTTCTGACGTTTGCTTATAAGTCTAACGTATTCGCCCCTCACCGTGACCGGTATGGGGACGATTGAACCGACGAGTTCGACGACTATCTCGTCCTTGCCCTCGTCAACCCTCACTACTTTGGCTTTCTCACCCTTGAACGGGCCGGCGATGAGTTCAACGATGTCTCCAGGCTCGAAGCCGCTCACAGCGGGCTTCTCCTCGAGGAAGTGCTCTATCTCCTCGAACTTGACCTCACCGGGCAGGGTTCCCTTGGCGTGCCGTATGCCCTTGATGGCCTCGTCAACGGCGCTCTTGCTCGGCGCCTCCACGAAGATGTAGCCCTTAACCTTTGAGGGCGCCAATATCGCGTAAACGGGAAGGTTGTACGTCTTAACCTTGCTGTATATCAGCTTGGCTGTGGTCTCCTCCTGGCCCACAGTGACGCGTACTGTGAATATCTTGCCGTCGCTCATCGTCTCACCATCCATCTCACGAGCCTGTTATGAGGTACCCTATGAGCCGGA
>WAMH01000128.1 GCA_015522395.1 Thermococcus sp.
CATGACTAACGCCTTTGGCTTCGAATTCAAGGAACAACCTGTCGATGTCCTCCTCTGTTATTACATAATACTGGTTTGGATTCTGAACCTGGAGGAGCTTTCTGTAGTATTCCTGCTTACCACTGCTGTGGAAAACGTGTCCGATTGCTGGAAATGCTGATTGGGGCATTTCTATGGCTTCTTCCAAAATAGGCTCTGTAAGGGCTTCATTTGGCGAATAAAGGTTTTTCCGCCTAGCTTTGGATCCCGCGACCCGGGTTCGAATCCCGGCGGGGCTACCAGAAAAACTCAATCCCCATGACATTCATTTCTGCGAGAGAACGCCATAAAACCCGAAAAGAGGAAGAAAGAGAAATCAGTCGAGAAGAGGGGAATCCTCGCTGACCGCGGTGGTCGAGTTGAGCATCCTCTTGAGGTCCTCCTCGGGCTCGCCTATGAGCCTGAGGTCGAACTTCTTTCTGATAGTCTCGAAAACATTTGGCGTGAAGAACTCCGGAGCCTTGGGCCCGAGATAGATTCCCTTGATTCCGAGGTAGAGGAGGCTGTAGAGTATTCCTATGGCCTTCTGCTCCATCCAGCTGAGGACTATGCTGACGGGCAGGTCGTTGAGGCCAACGTCGAGCTCCTTGGCGAGCGCGCCGGCAATCTGGATTATCGAGTAGACGTTGTTACACTGGCCGAAGTCCATGAAGCGCGGGATTCCCTCGATTTCACCGTAGTCGCGCCTGTTGTAGCGGAACTTACCGCACGCGGCCGAGAGGATTATCGCATCCTTTGGAACCATTGCGGTGAGCTTCTCGTAGTAGCTCATCTTCGGGTTGGGAACGTCACAGCCACCTATGACGAAGACGTGCCTTATCTTGCCCTCGTTGATTAGTTCGATGAGCTTGTCCATGAGGGGCAGGACGTTGGTGTGGTGGAAGCCGGTGACTATGTAGCCGTCCTCCTTCCTTTCCATCCTCGGCGTCTCAAGAGCGCGCTTGATAAGGGGCTCGTAGTCGTTCTCGAGGTGGGGAACACCTTCGAGGCCAGCTATGTCAGTTGTGAACATCCTGTCGGCGTAGCTCTTCGGCGGCTGCTGGACACAGTTGCTCGTTCCGAGGATTGCTCCCGGGAACTCGCTGAACTCCTTCCTCTGGTAGACCCACGAACCTCCCCAGTTGCCGTAGAGGGACTTGAACTTCCTGAACTCGGGATACGAATGAGCCGGGAGCATCTCGGAGTGGGTGTAGACCCTTATTTCATCCTTGAGGTCCATCTCCCGTATCTGCTTGAGGAGTTCGTAGAGGGCCCTGTAGGTGTGGCCGGTGACGAGTATTCCGTGGCCCTCGTCGGTTCCGGTGGGGACCTTAACCGGCTCCGGGTTTCCGTAGGTCTCGGTGTAGGCCCTGTCAAGAAGCTCCATCGCCTTGAGGTGTATCCTTCCGTTTTCGAGGATGAGCTCAAGGAAACGGCTCTTGTTGAAGTTCACGTTGGTGAGGGTCGAGTAGAGGGCCTTGCTCAGGAAGAAACCGATTTCATCGTCCTTGTAGCCGAGCTCGTAGGCGTGGTAGTAGTAGGCGGCCGTTCCCTTTATTCCGTAGATAAGGGCCTCCTGGAGGGAGTTCAGGTCGGGGTCCTTTCCACAGATTCCCCTGAAGGTACATCCTCCAGGAAGGCTCATCGAACACTGGTCACACCTCATGAGGATTCCGGCTTCCTTTCCGCTGTTGGGAACTTTCACGGCCATGGTTTCACCTCCTAATTATGACAGTTGTCATATGAATATTATGACAACCGGTTCAAATAATTTTCTCCGAAAAATGTCAGAAAATGGTTTGTAAAAACCAAACTTCACAAAAAATCCACGTTGATCATGTTTAAATCCCAGATTGAAGGGCCCATAGAACTTTATTCACCCGGTGAAAGAAGGCCCAGTGACAGAAATTTCACGAATCAAATCCAAACCCTCGAAACCGTCCGGCCATAGGAGGGAGGTCCATCGCGGGCGGCGGTCTAAAATGAAAAACACACTAAAACGCAAACTCCTCGACGCTGAAGCTCTCCATGACCCGCTCAAAGTCGTTCTCCGGGGCGTAGGTGAAGCCGCAGTTGGGACACTTCAGAACGCCGTTCTCCTCGCTCAGCGGTGAGAAGCAGACGGGACAGCGGTACTCCTCGCGCTTCAGCCTATCGTAAATCTCATCCTTCATGACGATAAGGTTAAGCTCGGTCTCCCAGTCCTCGTGGAGCATGCCCCAGTAAGGGGTCTCGATGGGGTAGAAGTCTTCTAAGATAAGAGCGTTTATCCCGATGCCCCTAACTCCCGGCGGGAGCCTGTTCGTTGGTTCAATCGAGACGACGTACTGGTCGTAGAACTCTACGTTCTCGGCCCGTATCATCAGACCACGGGATAGCTTGGAGCGGAGGGGTATGAGCTGGAGGAATAAGCTCTCCCGCTCAACGTCCCAGCTCGCGCTTATGGATACGCCGCCCTTTGTGAAGAACTGGGTTATGTATCTTTCAGCCTTCTCCTCCCCGGCCAGGGAAAAGCCCAGCTTGCCAAAGGCCCTGGAGAGGAAGTTAGGCCTCGGAAGCTTCCGGTAGTTAACCATGTACTCCCCAATCCAGCCGGCGAGGGGCATGGAGTAGCCTATGAAGGCCTGCCTCTGAACGCGCAGGTAAGCAACGCTGGGGAGAAGCTTGAACCCCTGCATTTCCACCGAAAAGGGAACGGTGTTATCGTATATATGATTAACGGAAAGTCCGGGGGAGAATAGACGAGAGTCAGGAACCGAAGAAGTCGTCGAGGCTTATGCCCTTCTTTTTCTTCTTGCCCTTCGCCATGCGCCCTTCTTCCGCCCCGGTCTTTTTCTTCTCCATCATGTACTCCTTAAGGGCGGCCTTCTCGAAGCCAGTAACCGGCTTTATCTTCTTCTCGGAGCGCTTGGGCCTCTCTGGGGTTTTCCTGATTTCCTTTGGAGGGGTTTTCTTAGCCCTGTCCTTCGCTTCCTTCTTCCCGTTTCCGTTGGCCTTCAGCTCGTCGAGATAGCCGTTCCTACCGTTGGATTTGCCGGTGCGCTCCTTGACCATCTTCTCGCAGACATCGGCGGAGAATCCCATAAGGGTCCTCTGTCTCTCGGGCAGAACGTTCTCGAAGAGCGTCTTGATGTCCTTCTCGGTTATGCATATCCTCTGCCTCGTGTAATCCAAAACGTTGTACTTGGTAACGAGCATCTTGGCCGTTGGCAGGTACTTCTCAATGGCTCCCTTACTCACCGTCAGGACTATTTTACCCCCACACTTAGGGCACTTTCCGCCGAGCGGAGGTCTGCGGTACTTTGTGTTGCACTTCACGCAGCGGAACTCCTGCCTCGTGAAGCTCCTGAGGTTTCCTCTCAGGTCGGGAACGAGGTGGGAGTTTATGATGGTCTCCGCTACGTGGTGCTCGTCAACGGCGCGGATGCGTTCGGCCAGGGTCAGCTGTCTCTCAACCTTCTCGACCATATCGCCGAGCTGCTTGTACAGGCTCATCTTTGGGCCGAGGCCGATGTCATCAGTGTCGTGGGTGAACTTCAACCCCTCGTACATTTCGGGCTTTCCAAGCCTGTCCTCGACGCGCTCGATGAACTTTATCGACTTCGGGGACTTCATCTCGTAGGTGGCACTGTAGAATTCAAGCGGGTAGTAGCGGACGACGTCCATGTTGTGGACCTCGCTGTCAACCTCGCGCGGGTCAAGCCTCGTCGTAACGACCAGCGGCGCGTCCATCTTGCCGCCGCGCTTCTCGGGCAGATAGTACTTGCTGAAGTTGAGCAGGGCATCGAGGAGGAGCATGACGGCGTCTTCGTCTCCGTCACAATTGCGCCTTTTTGCCGCGTGATAATACGGATGGGCGTAGCCAACCAAAACATCGGAGAAGCCTATAATCCTGCCGATGATTCCGGCGGAGGTGTGCGGGGCTAAACCTATCACGAGGTGGCCGACCAAGTCCTCCATCCTCTCCGCGTTGTAGAACCTCGGAAGGCCGTAGAACTTCTCGAGGAGGTCGTCTATGAAGCGGGCCACCTTGAGGAGGTATTTTCCAGCCTCGTGGGGAAGGATTACATCCTGAACCTTGAGTTCCACTATCTGGTCGTCCCTCTCGAGCGGCTTGCCCTCGAAGTCGTGGGTGTAGCCGAGTTCGCGGAGCTTCTCCACGCTCGTTCCTATCTCCCTCGGCTTGAAATGGGTTATCGGTGCATCGGTCGC
>WAMH01000129.1 GCA_015522395.1 Thermococcus sp.
AGCACCGCAACGCGCATCTCGCTCACCCGAAAGGTTTAAATTACCCAAGGTTAATTTAAGTGTGGTTCTCGGTTAATTGAGAAGCCAGGGAGGGCCTTAAAAAGGTGATGCCGATGCCAGAGACAGCAGTGATTCTCGCGGCCGGCCTTGGGAAGAGGATGGGTGGGAAGCCTAAGGGACTCGTTAGGGTTGCCGGAAGGGAGATTCTGTACCGGACGATGACGCTCCTCCAGCGGAACGGCGTTGAGCGCTTCATCCTCGTCACAAATGAACGCTACGGGCCACTTTACAGGGAGTTCATCGAGAAGCACGGCTTTACCGCGGAGCTGGTGATAAACCCCGAGCCGGAGAAGGGCAACGGGCACTCCCTCCACCTCACCAAGAATTACGTTTCCGGAAAGTTCGTTCTTGTGATGAGCGACCACGTTTATTCAGGGGGCTTTGTTGAGAGAGCGGTAAAAGGAAACGGCCTCATAGCGGATAGAAGACCGAGATGGATTGACATCAGCGAGGCAACGAAGGTTAAGGTTAGGAACAACCGCGTCGAGTGCATAGGAAAGAGCCTCAAGGAATGGGACGCGGTAGATACCGGCTTCTTCGTCCTCGACGATGGGATTTTCAACGTGACTGAAGAGCTGGAGCGCGAGAAGAACAACGATTACTCTCTCAGCGAGGTCGTTGAGAGGGTAAAACTGCCCATTACGTTCGTTGACGGTCTCGGCTGGACGGACGTTAACACCC
The DNA here is from genome assembly GCA_015522395.1 of Thermococcus sp. Lineage (GTDB taxonomy): Archaea > Methanobacteriota_B > Thermococci > Thermococcales > Thermococcaceae > Thermococcus. Next base: position 742 of record WAMH01000129.1, read on the forward strand.
CTGAGGAGATAAAAAGAGCGAGGAGGATGCTGGTTAAGACCGCTGTGAAGGGAACCGGGGACGGATTCGTCAGCAGACACCTGAACAGGAAAATCTCCACGGAGATAAGCGCCCTGCTTGTTGATAAAGTCACGCCAAACGGAATGACGGCCTTTACCTTCGCCCTTGGAATCCTCTCAGCTCTGCTGACTCTCGTGAGTCTCCCTCTGGCGGGTGTTTTGTACCAGATTAGCTCCATTTTGGATGGCATTGACGGCGAACTGGCGAGAGCCCAGCTGAGGACTAGCAGGCTTGGCGGTTACATCGACTCAATCCTCGACCGCTACGTTGACGGAACCTTTCTGGCCCTGCTGGCATACTCGACTCTAAGGGAACCTCTCTGGTATCTCATCGCGCTTTTAGCGCTCCTTGGCTCGGTGATGGTGAGCTACTCCACGGAGAGGTTCAAGGGGGAGTTCTGCAGGGATGCGTATTCGGAATTGCCCGTCCTCAGAAGACTGCCCGGGAAGAGGGACGAGAGGGCATTTTTAACTATGCTTTTCCTGCTTTACCCAACGGTGATTTCCGTTAAAGCCCTGTTCCTCCTGATCACGATACTAACCCACATGAGGGTCACAGTAACCGTCTACACGGTCATGAAGCATGGACAAACGTTTATAACATGAGTCCGTATGTTAGATAGTCCCTAACAACACCGTTGCAAGGGGGTTCAAGATGGGGTACATAAGGAAGTGGACGCTCATAGGAATCATAATCGGCGTAATATCCGGATTCGGAGCGGTTATCTTCTACGAGATGCTACGATTCTCCACAAAATACTTTCTCGAGAAGGGAGCAGGGTTCATACCTCCCGGAGAAGGTGCCCCACTTCCGGAGGCGCTCAACTGGGTTCCCCCGGAGAACCCCTACCGGTTGTTGCTCGTTATAACCCTTGGTGGCATTTTATCCGGGCTTATAGTTTACACTTTCGCCCCCGAAGCTGAAGGACACGGAACGGACGCCGCGATAAGGGCGTTTCACCGGGAGAACGGGAAGATACGTGCAAGGATACCAATTGTGAAGGCCATAGCCTCTGCAATAACAATCGGAAGCGGCGGTAGCGCAGGCAGAGAGGGACCAACGGCTCAGATATCCGCTGGACTCGGATCCCTTATAGCAGATGCGTTAAAGCTTGGACCCGAGGATCGAAGACTTATGGTGGCCATCGGCATCGGCACTGGAATAGGGAGCATCTTCAAGGCCCCTTTAGGAGGTGCCCTTCTCGCAGGGGAGATACTTTACAAAAGGGACATAGAGACGGAAGCCATAATCCCGGCGCTCATAGCGTCCCCGATAGGGTACCTGATATTCTGCTCTTTTGAGGGTTACGACCCGATGTTCATCATGCCCCATGTCTACTTCAGGCCGATCCATCTCCTGTTCTTCCTGCTCCTGGGAGTTGTGGAGGGGGTAGTAGGTCTCGCATACATCTACTCATTCTACAGAACCAGAGACATATTCTCAGAGTTCTTTGAAAGAACGGGGCTCCCACAGCACGTTAAGCCGGCATTTGGAGCATTTCTGTCTGGCCTGCTCGTCCTCGCGCTTATAAAATGGGTCAACCCCTTGGCGGGTCTCGGCGCCGTTGGAACCGGCTATGGTTTCCTCCAGCTGGCAATATACAACGCCATTCCATGGAAGATACTCCTGCTTATAGGGATCTTCAAGATCGTGACAACTTCACTGACGATAGGAAGCGGAGGCAGCGGCGGCGTCTTTGCTCCGGGCCTCGTCATCGGAGGAATGATCGGAGGTGCTACGGGCATACTGCTCCACTCGGCTTTTCCTTCTGTTATACCACTCAGCCTCGTGCCCGCTTTTGTGGCCATAGGAATGGTCTCCCTCTTTGGAGGAATCTCCAAGGCCCCCATAGCGAACATGGTGATGGTGAGCGAGATGACGAACAACTACCACTTCCTAGTGCCTGCCATGGCCGCCGTCTTTGTCTCCTATCTCCTAACCGGAGATAACACGATATACGAGGAGCAGGTTGGATCAAAAACGGAAAGCCCCGCGCACGCTCACGAGATACTGTCCCTGATAATGAGGAGCATAAAAGTCAGGGAGATTATGAGATCCGCCGAGGACGTCCTGACGATATCTCCCATGGACAGCCTGATGGAAGCGCTACAGCTGAGCATAAAAACGCACTACAGATGCTTACCGGTTACCGAGAACGGAAGGCTTGTGGGGCTTATCCACACTGAAATTGCCCACGACATACCAGTTGAAGAATGGGATAGGATTCCAATCCGTGACGTCATGATCAAGGATCCCCCGGTGGTCCATCCAAACGACTCCCTGAGTACTGCCCTTCTGAAGATAACAAGGAGCGGAATCTGCTGTATACCCGTTGTTGAGGGAGAGGATATGACCCTTGTCGGCATAATCACCAAAGACGACATAATCCGCCGTCTCTCATCGGAGGTCTCTTAGACCCCATAGATTTCACAGGCGAAAACTATTTAACTGCTGTGAAATATCTTAAACCAACAAAGGAGGTGGGAAAATGGTTAGGGTTGTTATACTCGGACAGGGCTACGTGGCAAGCATCTTCGCAAGCGGACTTGAGAAGATAAAGGCAGGAAAGCTCGAGCCGTACGGCGTTCCGCTCGCCGACGAGCTGCCGATTAAGATTAAGGACATAGAGATAGTGGGTTCTTACGACGTCGACGCGAGCAAGGTCGGAAAGGACCTCTACGAGGTCGTCAGGGCCTACGACCCCGAGGCCCCGGAGAGCCTTAAGGGGGTAACCGTGAGGAAGGGTATCCACCTGAGGAGCCTCAGGAACCTTCCGATTGAGGCAACTGGCCTCGACGACGAGATGAGCCTTAAGGAGGCCGTTGAGAGGCTCGTGAGCGAGTGGAAGGAGCTTAAGCCAGATGTCTTCGTCAACGTCTGCACCACCGAGGCCTTCGTCCCCTTCGAGAGCAGGGAGGAGCTTGAGAAGGCCATTGAGGAGGACAACCGCGACAGGCTCACCGCGACGCAGGTCTACGTTTATGCAGCAGCAAAGTACGCGAAGGAAGTTGGAGGAGCGGCCTTCGTCAACGCCATCCCCACCCTCATAGCCAACGACCCGGTCTACGTTGAACTCGCGAAGGAGAGCAACCTCGTGGTCTTCGGTGACGACGGTGCCACAGGTGCAACCCCGCTCACAGCTGACATACTCAGCCACCTCGCCCAGAGGAACCGCTACGTTTTGGATATAGCGCAGTTCAACATCGGCGGAAACAACGACTTCTTAGCGTTAACCGACAAAGAGCGCAACAAGAGCAAGGAGTTCACCAAGTCGAGCATAGTCAAGGATCTCCTCGGCTACGATGCGCCACATTACATCAAGCCCACCGGCTTCCTCGAGCCGCTCGGCGACAAGAAGTTCATAGCGATGCACATCGAGTACGTCAGCTTCAACGGCGCCCATGACGAGCTGGTAATCACCGGCAGGATAAACGACAGTCCCGCTTTGGCCGGTCTCCTCGTCGACCTTGTCAGGCTCGGGAAGATAGCCGTCGAGAAGAAGGAGTTTGGAACCGTCTACGAGGTCAACGCGTTCTACATGAAGAACCCTGGACCGGGGGACAGGAAGAGCATCCCGAAGATAATAGCATACGAGAAGCTAAGGCAGTGGGCGGGACTGAAGCCAAGGTGGCTTTGATTCCTTCTTTTCTTCCCATCCACTTTCCCATCATCATGAAATCCTGAGTTCAAAGTAGAAAAAGGGGCAGAGGGCAATCAGCGCCTTCTGAACACGAAAACCGCACCGAGCAACACCAGCGCTATCAGCGCGTAGTTGCTGAACATCGGAACCTGCTGGAGGTTAACCGCTGTAGATTCTGCACCGGTGCTCGTATCAAGGACGTCTAGCGGGCCGTAGACCTCGTCGTGCTCGTAGAGCTCCACCCTTACCTGTATCGTGCTCTTCCCGGAGAGTGAAAGGGCATCCGCGGGCACCTGGATGAAGACGGAGGAATCCTCGGATGAGGGTATAAACACCGCCTGTGACGTCCTGATTGGGGTTCCGTTGATGGTGTAGAGGTCAAGATCCTCCGGGGTGCGGTCGGTCACGCCCGCCTTGGCCAGATCGACGATGGCATAGTAGTCCCATTTCCCGTCGTTGTTCACATCAAAGTAAATCTTGAGGAGGGGTGCCGGGGTCTTGCCGAGAACGTTCATCGGGGTAACGCCTATGTCCATGTAGAGCAGGCCGTCCGGATCGTACTTCAGCTGGAGGGACCGGAGATCGTAGGTAATGCCAGTGAACGGTGAGGTTCCGCTGTCGGAGGTGTCCTTCCACACGAACGTGCCGTTGATGTACGTGGTCTCGCCCGGGCTTACCGTTTCCGTGTTAACCCACTGGCTGGAGTCCTCGGGAACGCGGGCGGTCAGCTCGGAGGTGTCTATATAAACCGTCCTCGTCGGGAGGGTTATGGTGTTGCCGTTGGTCAGCGTTACTGAGACGGAGTAGTTGTAAGCCCCGGAGCCGAGCTCACTCACGTTGTAGTACGCGTGGTAGGGGTTGTCAACGGTCATCGTGTACGTGTGCCCGTTGAACGTTAGTGTGGCGCTGCTTATGTTAACCAGCGAGCCCACCTCGATGTACGCCCAGGTAGTGTGCAGTGTCTCGTTCTCAAGCGGGGTTATGCCGGTGTAGTTGAGTATCGGGACGTCGGCGCTGACGGTGAGCCAGCTTCCGTTTTCCGGTATGGGGATCGGGAAGTTCTCCTCCGGGCTGATTATGTAGTGAAGGTAAGTGGAGTTGACTATTATCTCAAAAGAGTCGAGGGTCCCGGTGACACCATCCTGATACTTATCCGCGAGGTGCATGAAAAATGGAACGTACAGGGAGTCAACCGCGCTGGAGTCCGCCAGTGCCCCAAGGCTGTCCGTCAGGTCGAGGACTATTGGGCTGTCCGGGAAGGAGTAATTCTGATAGCTGGCCAAGTAAGAGGCAGATGGGTAGTATCCAATATAGAAGTTGAAAAATCTCTTGCTCCATATGGGGTTTTCAGTACTGCCGGCTCCTAACTCTATCCCGGCCCACGTAGTTATATACCCTGTGTTCGAATCATAGGCCCCGCCGATTATTTCTCCCCTCAGGGGATGAGTTATCTGGAACTCCGCAAACAACTCGGGCTTGTAGGGCTGGGGTTCCTCCGGGACGAAAATGTATGCAAGTCCCTGACTGAGTTCATGGTTGGGGTCCTGAGCGGCTTGATACGTCAGCCACCAGTAACCGTGGTCTCCCCAGTCAGTTCCCCACGAGTTGACCATCAGGAGGGCCCCCTGTCCGTCGGGGGTGCTAAGGTTGTCATCGTAGCCGACTATCGTAACGGCGTGACCACCTTCATAAGTTGAATGATACTGGTTAAGAGCGTAGATGTTGTTGTCGTAACTACTCAGATAGAAAAAGTCATAGTAGACGTATATAGCAGTCTCGGCTATGTATCCGGCAGCCAAAAGCCCCTTGAGATAGGTGAACTGGGTTGAGTTTGTCATGTTGATTATGTAAACCGTTCCCCCGGTTGTACCGCCCCATACCGCGTCGTACATTCCGGGAACGCCCTTGTTGAACATGGCAGCCTTCCACTGACTCTCGTTTGGCCATATGTGAATCCAGCTCGAGGGTTGTGTGTTCTTATCGTAGTAAAGGGGGAAGTCACTTATCGGGACCGCACCAACGGTTGATATCAAACTGAGGGCATCCTGGGGGATACTCCCGCTGTCACTGCCGTTGTTAATCAGGTTGTACGTGAACGTTGGATCCATTATAGTGTCGTTGGTGCTGGGATGGGGGTTGTTCC
>WAMH01000130.1 GCA_015522395.1 Thermococcus sp.
CAACGGTTACATCGTCAACCTTGGGCTGGGTTCGATGATTCTGGGCCTCGTCCTCGCGGCCCTCCCGTCGAGTGGGCACGTAGAAAAAGACGCCCTGTACATGAGCTGCGGGAGCTTCCCGGGGTTCGTTGAGAACATGAGAAGAGATGCCGGACTGAAAGGCCCCCCTGTTGTCATACCCCCCTATGAGAACCTGCCCACGGGCGGTATATTCCTGCCCGAGTCCGAGAACCCATCTCCAAATCTGGGCAGGATGTCCTCCAAGACAACTTTTGTAACCGGAAGCAGAAACGAGGCAGGAATCCTCCTGACACCGCCACCCGGGTGGGGAATAATCGAGTACACCCTCGAGAACGTGGGTGAACTCCAAGGAAGTGCCGGATACGCGGCCTCGGCGGTGTCGTCCGTCCTCAGTACCTTCGGCTTGAGCTCGGCCAAGGTCTTTGAGAACGGGGGGAGAATAGAGCTGTTCGTGAAGCCCCTCTGCGGGAACTACGTCTCGGATCCGGCCGTCTCCGCAATGCTCCTGAGCGTTGCGATGGGAAAGAATGAGCTTCTAAAGGTGAATTCGATCGAGAAGGTCAGGGATCATTTGAAGATCACCCTCGAACCGATGGGCGGTGTTGAAAGATGGCTATGAGGGAGAACGTTCTGCTTTTCTTGGCTGTCTGGACGGTGGCGGCGGCCCTCATCAGCCCCTCAACGGGGATATTCCTGACGGTTGAGCTCATAGGAGTCCTCATAACCCTTGAGGTGGGTGACTTCTATCTCCCCAGGGACGCAAAGGACTCCCTTAAACTCGCGGCGTACCTCCTGCTTCTGGCCTTCGCCTTCATCGTGGCCAGGAGAGTGTACGAGGTAATAAAGTGAAAAAGCCCCTACCAAGGAGTTCCCGAACGGTTCTTCTAACTGCCTCGTAGCTGTTTAGCCTCGGCCCCCATCCGGTTTTCTTTGCCTTCTCTATGCTCAGGCGCATGAACTTGACGTCGCCCTTCCAGCCGCGGCCGCCGTCGACGCCGCCGGTGAAGCGGAACTTTGGAGTTAATTCCATCTCCTCACTAACTATCTCCGCTATCTCCCTCACGGTTATCCAGTCGTCGTTGCCGAGGTTGTAGAAGTCAACGGTCCTGTCTCCTTTTCTAAAGTGCTCAAAAATCTGGAGAATCCCTTCAACTGTGTCGCTCACGTGGAGGTAGCTCTTCCTCTGCGTCCCGTCACCGAGTATCTCAAGCTCCTCTGGATTCTTCCTCAGCTTGCTGATGAAGTCGTAGATGACACCATGGTTGGAGCGCTCGCCTATGATGTTGGCCAAGCGGAAGATTAAAGCTTTGAAGCCGAAGGTGTGGGCGTAGCCGCTTATTAAAGCTTCAGCTGCGAGCTTCGCCCCACCGTAGACGCTTATTGGTTCCAGAGGCGCGTAGTCTTCCGGCGTTGGGATGACCTCTGCGTCGCCGTAGACAGTTGAGGAGCTCGTGAAGACTAGGAACTTAACATCCGAGCCCTTAATCGCGTTGAGGAGGTTGTAGGTTGCCAGCACGTTGGTCTCGTAGAGAAGTTCAGGACTCTGGGAGCCAATTCTTACCTCCGGATTGGCTGCAAGGTGGAAGACGGCTTCAACGCCCTTAACAGCCTCTTCAACGACTTCAGGGTTTCTCATGTCTCCCTTGATGAACCCAAACCGATCGTTCTCGAGCCAGAGTTTGATGTTTTCAAGGCTTCCTGCACTCAGGTCGTCGAGAACTCTAACCTCATTTCCAGATTTCATCAGGGCGTCAACGAGGTGAGAACCTATAAACCCCGCCCCGCCGGTAACTAGAAACCTCATTCCCGTACCACCGGACCAATGAAAGCAGAATAACTTTAAATACGTTTTTCTCCTTCAATTAAACCCAGTTAGGAGATAATCGGTGATGAAGGATGAAGGTCCTCATAATGGCCGGCGGTTACGCAACGAGGCTCTGGCCGATAACAAAGGACAACCCGAAGGCGTTGCTCCCGGTAGGCGAGAAGACGATACTCGATTACATAATGGAGAAGGTGGGCGAGCTGGGTCTTGAGACGTATATCTCGACCAACCGCTTTTTCGAGTCCCACTTTAGGCCGGTAGCGGAGAAGTACGGCGTTGGACTCATCGTCGAGAACACGCTCCACGAGGAGGAGAAGCTGGGGACCATAGGGGCGATGAAGAAGGCCTTTGAGGAGCTCGGTCCTGACGATTACCTCGTGATAGCCGGGGATAACCTCTTCTCCTTCTCGCTCTCCGACTTCGTAAGGACCTACAACGGCAGAACACTGATAGCGGTCTACGACATAGGGGACAGGGAGCTGGCCAAACGCTACGGAGTAGTCGTTCTCGAGGGTGACAGGGTTATATCGTTCAGGGAGAAACCCCCGGAGCCGGCTTCAACTCTCATAAGCACGGGCGTCTACGTGTTTCCGGAAAGGGTTATGGGCCTCATAGATGAATACCTGGCAAGCGGAAACAGGGACTCCCCGGGATACTTTGTCCAGTGGCTCCTCGAGAGGGGTGAGGAGATAACCGCGTACCGCTTCTCCGACTACTGGTACGACATAGG
>WAMH01000131.1 GCA_015522395.1 Thermococcus sp.
ACCACCGTCCCTTTTTAGGCGCGGACATATTTAAACCTTTGTCAAAGTTCAAGTGCGGGCTTTACGTTGGATATTTTGTCCAGAAGCCTTTTTAACCGCCGGGCGTATCCTGGGGCATGCTGAGGTTTCCCCACGACACCCACACCCATACGGTTTACTCCGACGGAAGCGGTGCCATAGCGGACAACATAGCCGCCGCGGAAGAGAAGGGGCTGAAGCTGCTCGCGATAACCGACCACAGCCACTACCTCGGGCCTAAGACGCTGAACTGCTACGTCCGCGAGGTAAAGAGGTGGGGCGAGGATTCAGAGGTTAAAGTTATGGTGGGTATCGAGGGCAACATAACGGCGGAAGGTGTTGACGTTCCGGAATGGATGGCGGAGAAGCTCGACTTCGTTATAGCCAGCGTCCACGAGTGGCTCGAAACGCCTGAGGAATACCTCGAGCTTGTGAAGACTGCCCTGATGGATGAGAACGTCGATGTAATCGGCCACTTTGGGGCGAACTTTCCGTACATTGGCTTTCCGGGGGCGGAGGAGCTTGAGGAAATCTTAGAGCTTGCGGAGGCTAACGGGAAGGCCTTCGAGATAAGCTCCCGCTATCAGGTTCCAGAGCCGGATTTCGTGAGGGGGTGCATAAAGAGGGGGATAAAGCTCACATTCGCGAGCGATGCCCATAACCCGCGCGGAATAGGAAACGTGGGCTGGAGCGAGAGGGTTTTCATAAAAGCCGGTGGGAGTAAAGAGGATCTCCTCTTTGGAGAGTTCCTTTGAAGCGCCGTTCGAAACTTTTATAAGCTAACATATCGGTCGATATATCGGTGAGAGAATGGAACGCCTCAACTTCAAGGGACAGCTCAAGGTTCTCATCCTGAAGATGCTGGCAGAGAAGCCCATGCATGGCTACGGAATAATGGCGGAGCTCGAGAAGACCTATGGCATTCCTCATCCAAGTCCCGGAACGGTTTATCCAATACTCGCTTCTCTGAGGCGTTCCGGCCTCATCGAGCGGGTTGGTGAGGGAAAGAGGGACAAGAGGCTCTACAGGGCAACTGAGAAGGGGATCGAGTACCTGAGGGAGCACGAGGAGGAGCTCAGAGAAGTTGAGGACATGGCGAAGAGGTTCAGAGAATTTGCCAATCTGGGTGGTAAGGAACTCGGAAAGGCCCTCAAGGAGGTTTTTGTCTCCTTGGATTCACTCAGCGAAGAGCAGAAGAGGGCTCTCTCCGTTGAATTCTCGGACTTTACGAAAAGAATTCGCCTGATCCTCCTCGGCGAGCTCGGGGAAGGGAAGGGGTAGCTCATGCCCTGTCCTTGAACCTCTCGTAGCTCACCCTGAGGGCCTCCAGGACCGGTAGTTTCTCACCGGAGAAGAAGCTTAGCATGGCCCCACCGCCGGTCGAGATGTGGCTTATTCCGGTTATGTTGTACCTGTATATGCTCGCTATGGAATGCCCTCCACCGACGACGCTGAAACCGCTGCTCTCACCTATGGCATTGAATACGCCTACCGTCCCCAGTGCGAACTCTTCCCTCTCAAAGACTCCCATTGGACCGTTTGCCACTATCACCCTCGCCCCCTTCAGAATATCCCCGTACTTCTCAACCGTCCTCGAGCCGATGTCGAGTATGGGGTGCTCGTCGAAGAGTCTCTTCTCATCGTTGAGCAGGTCTATCTCAAGCCTCTCACCCTTGTAGTCGATCGCGAAATCAACGGGGGTTCTCACGTAGGGGTAGAAATCGTCAAGGATCTTTTCGGCCCGGTCTACGAGGCCCAGAAGGCCAATCCTTTCCATGAACTCAATGTTGGAGTCGCCGAGGTAAAATCCCTTTGCCAACGTGAAGACGTGCCCGACCAAGCCGCCTGTGAGGATGAGGTCGGCCTTCCTGTTTCTCAGGACGTTCTCCGCGACGCGGAGCGAGTCCTCGACCTTTGCCCCACCGAGGACGTAAACGCGGGGTCTTTCATCGGTACCGTAGGCCCTCGTCAGCGCTTTAATCTCCCTCTCCATCAGGAATCCCATTGCCATCGGCTTTAAGCGGGCAAAGCCGACGAGCGAGGGCTGGCTCCTGTGTGCCGCTGCAAAGGCATCGTTTACGACGTAGTCTATCAGCGGGGCGAGCTTCCTCACGAAGAATGTCCTCTCGCACTCCTCTAGGGGTTTGTATTTAATCTCCTCTGCCGCGAAGCGGAGGTTCTCGAGGATTATGGCCTCACCGGGTTCTAGGCCTTTAATTTTCTCGCGGGCGTATCTGCCAAAGATGTCCTCGACGTATTCAACCTCTTGGCCGAGAAGCTCGCTCAGAATCCTCGCATGTTCTTCCGTTGTCGTGTAGTCCCCTTTGTAAGGCTTGCTCTGGTGGGTCCCGATGACGAGCTTCGCGCCGTCTTCGAGGAGATGCTTCACCGTCGGTAGAACCGCCCTGAAACGGGCATCGCTTATTATCCTCCCGTTCTCAATGGGGGAATTGAGATCAGCCCTGAGGAAGACAGTCCTACCGTGGAAGTTGAAGTCCGCGAGCCTGAACATCACTGTTCCCCTAGTCAGTTTTGAGAACCGCCCGTTAAAAGCTTATTCCGAACACCATGGGTGATAA
>WAMH01000132.1 GCA_015522395.1 Thermococcus sp.
AGAGGTCGAAGTGAATCCTTCCCTTAACTTCAACGGCGAAGCGGTCGCCCATGCGCTGGATTTTCGGCTCGCTCCCGTCCCTTCCGAGGATGAACTTAACGCCGAGCTTCTCGGAGCGCTTCTTGAGGTAGGCGAAGTCGAAGTTGTCGCCATTGTAGGTTATGAGGACATCGGGATCCTTTTCCTTGACAACCTTGAGAAAGCGCTTTATCATCTCCTTCTCGGTGGAGACGACGTCAACGTACGGCAGGTCAATCTTCTTCCAGGTTATTACGCGCGCCTCGCTCTCGTCAGCATAGCTTATCATCAGAATCGGCCCCTCTGCAAACTCCTCGCCCTCGTGATAGAGCGTCTCGATGTCAAAGGCGAGCATTCTGAGTTCTTCATCGCCCTCCATCGGGATCAGGCCCTTGTCGATGAGGTAGCGCTTGGCGAAGGGAATGTCGTACTCGTAGATGTCTATAACAGCGGGATGCTCCCTGATTTTGTCCCTGATTGCGGGAACGTCCTGGGGGTGGGTGAAGTAGAGCTTCCAGACCTCTATCGGCCTGCCGAGGAACTTCTTCTTCACCTTCTCGGCCCTGACGACCCTGACGGTGGTACCGTGCCGGCTTGCCGTTATCTTCTTGACGTCCTCGATCGCGGAATCGTCCCTCAGGAGCGCGTAGATGTAAGGCTCGAAGTTCCGGTCGTAGTCTATCCTGAACTCGCCGTTCTCCTTCTTGAACACCCTGATGACGGGCCTTCCGTCTTCGGTGATGTAGTCGGTATCGAGGATCATTCTTCCTCACCCATAACCCTGTAAAACAGCTCGGGGCGAATCCTAAAACCAACGCGGGTTAAAATTTCCAAAAGTTCTCGGGGGGAGTCTTTGAGCATGCCTGCTTCGTTTAAAATCCTCAGCATGCCCAGCGTTCCTATAACCCTCAAGCCCTCGAGTCTCGCGGCTTTCCTGGCTTTCAGGTCATCGAGAACGACCATAGCATCGAGGCGCTTTGCAAGGGCTATTGCCTCCAGTTCCCCCCTGTGAAGTCCCGGATATTCCAACTCGGCGATTTTCTCAATTTTCATGACTGAGATAAGGTTCCTCTCCGTAAGTTCTCGCAGAAGGACGCTTACCTCGTCCTCCTTCGCGGTGACCTCCAGCAGGACTCCCTCAGGAACATAAACCTCACCAAAAAGCGCTATTGAGTTGGCTAAGTATCCAAGCTTTCCGAGGATTATAATTGGGGACGAATTAAAGACGGCCCTCACGTTTCAGTTCCCCCATGAGTTTATCAGCCTCTTCTCTCTCAAGTCTGGCCTCTTCCTCATCGAGAAGCGAGTACTCAACCCCGAGCTTGTCAAGGAGGAACGCCAGCTCTTCGAGTCTCATGTTCAGAAGCTCGACAGCTTTCTCAAACGTTATCTGGTGGCTCACCAGAAGCCCAACGACCTTGAGGAACCGCTCCTTTTCCTGGTAATCTTTGAAGAGGGGAAAGTTGAACACGAGCCTGTCAACCTCTTCCATACTCCCACCGTCTCTGAATTAAACGTTCTTCCTAATAAACCTCACCACCACCTTTTTAAACCTCCCATCGAAGGGCCGTGCATGGAGCTGTTTTACCGCGTGGGCTTTCAGGAAGTGGTGGCGGACGCGCTGATGCTCGTTGAGGAGCGCGAGCTTTCTTCCAAGCACGCCCTCGAGAGGGTCTTCAGGAAAGTGGCAGGAAAGGACCGCGAGAAGGCGAGGGGGCTGGCGCACGCCTACGTCTTCGAGATCGAGAAGTGGAGGGCAAAGATAGACTTCATAATCAACTCCGTTCTCAAAGGTTCAACCGTTGATGACCTCGACCCCTACTTGGCAAACCTCCTGAGAATAGGGACGTTTGAGATACACTTCCGAAAGGTTCCACCCGCTGTGGCGACCGACTCGATAATCCGCGTCGTCAAGGAGTGCTTTGATTTCTCCCGCGCCAAATTTGTAAACGCTCTGATGCACTCGATAGAGAAGTTCGACGTCGATAAAGCGCTGAGGAAGTTGAAGGAGAGGGACAGAATCGAGTGGTTGAGCGTTCGCTTCTCCCATCCGCGCTGGTACGTCGAGTACGCTATCGACCTGTTCGGCTACGACGAGACCGTTCGCTTGCTCCTCAGCAACAACAGGCCTCAGCGCTACTACGTCAGGGCCAACACGCTGAAGACGGACGTTGATTCCCTCCGAGATTACTTTGAGGAAAAGGGCGTTAGAACGGCCTTGACTCCGGTTCCGGACGTTCTAAAGGTCCTCGAATACAAAACTCCGGTCACGAGGATAGATTGGTACAAACAGGGGAAGTTCGTGATTCAGGATTTAGCTTCGGCCTATGTCGCCCACGTTCTGAATCCGGAACCCGGCGAGAGGGTTCTCGATCTGGCAGCGGCCCCAGGCTCGAAGACCTTCCACGCGGCGGCACTGATGGGAAACCAGGGCGAGATAGTTGCGGTGGATTATTCCTACGACCGCCTGATGAGGATGAAGGAGAAGATGAGGCTTTTGGGGATCAAAAACGTCAGGCTCGTCCACGCCGACGGCCAGAGCTTCAGGGACAAGGCTAAATTCGACAAAATAATCCTAGATACCCCGTGCTCAAGCTCCGGAACCTACCGCCAGTTCCCAGAGGTGAAGTGGAGGTTTGACGAGGAGAAAATCAAGCGCATAATCAGCGTGCAGAGGAACATGCTCAGGAACGCCTACGAAAACCTCCGCGACGGCGGCGAGATGACCTACTCAACCTGCTCGGTCAGAATCGATGAGGACGAGGAGAACGTTCTCTTCGCGGTGAACCGTGTTGGACTGGAGCTTATCCCCTACGATTTCAGCTGGGGAGATGGGGGCTTCCTCGAGGTAGGGGATAAGGTTTTCAGGGCGTGGACGCACAGGCATGATTGCAACAGCTTCTTTATAGCGAAGATGAGGAAGAGCTAAACCAGCGGCTTCCTCCTCACCGGCCCCCAGGGCTTTTCTTCCTCAAATATCTCAGCCGTGAAGCGGTAGACTTTCGTATCAGGATCGAGCCAGCAGTCGGGTGGTAAGCCTGCCTTCCAGCAGGTCTGGGCCAAAAACTCCTCCTCGTCCCAGCCCCACTCGATTGGCACCTGCGGGAGGAGCAAGCCGGAGTAAATGCCCTTTTCGATGAGCAGGCCGTCGCGGCCAACCTTTATCTTTTTCGGCTTCTCCTCGGGTGGAACTTCAACCGGCTCGGGGGGCGTTAAAACGCTAACCTCAACAACGATATCGTCCAGCTCGCTCTCCCTCACCGGCGGAAAGCGCGGGTCGTCGACGGCGGCGTAGATTGCCGCCTTTATCGTCGCCTCAACGAGCGGATAGATCGGCAGCGGAAAGCCTATGCAGCCGCGCAGTGCCATCTGGGGCGGAGCGTGGCGGTTGTTGAGTGTGACGAAGACCCCCATCTTCTCCCACAGCTCCGGAGGGGTGTCCTCTGGAGGTTCGAGGGTCTTTCCGTGCCTCACGTACTCCTCAACAGCCTTCCTCGCGAGTCTAACTAGGAACTTGCCCCACTCGTCCTTTATCCTGTACACCGGCATCACCCCCATGAGAGAATACGCCTGAAGGTTATTTAGCTTTCCCGCAATGCTTAAAAGATTGCCGAGCTAAGTTAAGGCGGGTGTCGAAAGTGGTCATCGTGGAGTTCGTCATCGTGCCCCTCGGCGAGAGAAGTTTGAGCCGATACGTCGCGGAGGTAGTAAAGCTTTTAGAGAGGAAGGGTGTTAAGTATCAACTGACGCCGATGTCAACGATAATAGAGGTTCCGACGGTGAAGGAAGCCTTCGGAATAATCGAGGAGGCCCACGAGCTGATGTTCAGGCTCGGCGCTAAGAGGGTCTCAACAACCGTTAGAATCGACGACAGACGAGATAAGGAGCGGAAGATGGAGGACAAGGTCCAGTCGGTTATGGAGAAAGTGAGGGGTGATTGAGATTAAAGCCCTTATCCTGGCCATAGACCGCGATGACGATTTCGGGAGGAAGGCGGGCGTTGGGGGGCCTGTGATTGGCAGAGACGCCTGCGTGGATGCGGCCCTGAAGCTCAGCCTAGCAGACCCAGAAGACAGCGACGCGAACGTCGTTTACGCCGCGGTCAAGCTCTACGACGAACTGAAGGAGAGCGGTGAGTTTGACGACCTCGAGGTCGCACTGATAACGGGCCATCCCAAGGTTGGCGTTAAAAGCGACATGGAGCTGGCGAGACAGCTGGACGAGGTTCTCGAGAGGTTCCCGGCGGATGGCGTCATAACGGTTACCGACGGTGCTGAGGACGAGCAGATATTCCCCATCATAACCTCAAAGGTGCCGATAGTGAGCTCCCACCGCGTCGTCGTCAAGCAGAGCGAGGGCATAGAGACGACATACTACATCCTCTACCGCTACATGCGCGAGATCCTCAGTGATCCGGAAGTGGCGAAGGTAGCGCTTGGAATTCCCGGGATGATACTGCTCTTCTACGGCATAGCGAAGCTGATAGGCGTCTGGTATCCGGAGAGCGTCAAGATAATCTCCGCCACTATAACGGGCGCAATACTCCTCATCATAGGAGGCTACTTCTTCACGAAGGGCTTTCACATCAACGTCAGGGAGACCATGGCAAAGCAGTTCGTCTTCGTAATCTCGGTCATAGCGGGCCTGCTCATCATAGTCGGCGGCGCCATAAACGCCTACTTTCGCCTCGAGGAGTACTCTCTGGAGCTGATCGGCAGCTATCCCGGAACGCCCCTCCTCGCAACCTTGATCTACATAAACGCCTTAAATGCGTCCCTTATAGTGGGAATAGCCGTGATGATAACCGGTAAGGTGATACAGTCCTATCTGAGGAGGGACTATCACATCTGGTACCAGGTTTCGGCCCTCGTGATGATGCCCGCGATGTGGGTGACGATAGACCTGACCACGAGGTACGCGATGGCAATACTCACACTGTCGGACATACAGGTTTTCACCAAGGTGATAATGGCCCTCCTGGACGTGGGGGTGGCCGTCCTCATCGGGGCTTACCTTAGGAGAAAAATAAGGGGATGGGAGAAAGTTGAGGCTGGAGCAAGCGCTTGAGGAATACGAAAAGCTGAGGAAGAAATCCTCCAAGGAGCTTGAGAAGATCAGGAAGAAGTACAACAAGAGACTTGAGAGGAAGATAAAAGAACTCCTGAAGAGGATAGACCAGCTCGAGGGCAGGAATATCCCGAAAGACGTGGAGGGAAACATAAGAAAGATAGTGACCGCCGAGCGGAGGAACTATGTGACGGCACTCAGAAACGCCCTTGCAGGAATCGAGGACATGGAGAGCCTTGGCAAGCGCCTTCCGGATCTTGCAAAGCTCCACGTCGGACACGGAAAGTACCTTCTTCTGATCTTCGAGAAGGAAGTCTACGCCATAAATCGTCTCCTCAAGGAGCTCAACGAGGAGTACGTGAGCTACTACAACGAGCTGACCGAGAAGGGCCTCGAAGAGCTGAACCTAGAGGGGACCCTGAGGGAGATCAATGAAACCGAGGAGGCCATCGAATCCATCGAGGCCGAAGTCGAGGAACTACAGGAGCGCCTTGTAGAACTCGAAAAGGAACGCGAGGAACTCTACCGTGAATCGGGCCTCGGCGGGATCGAGGACGAGATGGCGGCCGTTCGGTCTAGGATCAGGGGCGCTGAGATGGAGGTGCGCTCCAAGGCGTCGAAGCTCCAGAAACCCGTCAAGAGGATGCGTCTCGGGGAACCGACTGCGGAGGAGCTGATCAGAGACACCTCGATAGCGCTCAGGAACCCCGGGGAGTTCGTGAAGTTCGTGGCGAGGATAGAGCCCAGACTCGAACAGAAGCAGAGGAAGGCCGCGAAGTGGCTCATTGAGAACCTGGCCGTAAAAGTCCGTGAGATAAACCGCGAGAGGAAAAGGCTGGAGGAGCTTGAGGAACGCAGGGAGGAGATACTTCGGAAAGGGGCCTCCATAGAGGAGGAAATACGCAGAATAAAGTCCCTTATAGCAAAGAAGGAAGCTGAACTCAGAAAACTAAGGAACAGGCTCGAGCATCTGGAGGGGGAGCTGGATGAGGGAATACGGAAACTTGAGGAAATCCTCGGGGAGAGCATAGAACGGTAGGCTTATAAGTTAGGTTACCCTAATTTCCTCGGTGGTGATCATGTTTAAGGTTGACAGGCTACGCTTTGGAACGGCTGGAATTCCCCTCTCAACGGAGAAGCGTTCAACGGTTGATGGGATAAAACGGGTTAGAGAGCTTGGACTGGACGCGATGGAGCTTGAGTTCGTCCGCGGTGTCAATATGAAGCCCGAGTTGGCGAAGAAGGTAAAGTACGTTGCCAAGAAGCACGACGTCCTTCTAACCGCTCACGCGCCCTACTACATCAACCTCAACGCTGCCGAGAAGGCTAAAGTAGAGGCCAGCAAGAATCGCATCATTCAGAGCGCCGAGCGGCTCTATCAGGCGGGCGGCTGGAGCGTGGTCTTCCATGCAGGCTACTACCTCAAACAGCCCCCAGAGAGCGTCTACCAGAGGATACTCGAGGCCCTGAGGGACATCGAGAAGAGGCTTATGGACAAAGGGATTAAGGTCTGGATAAGACCTGAGCTGACGGGAAAGCCGACCCAGTTCGGCGATTTAAAGGAGATCGTAAAGCTCAGTGAGGAGCTTGAGATGGTCCTGCCGACGATAGACTTTGCACACGCACACGCGAGGAACAAGGGGAAGTGCAACTCGGTCGAGGAATGGCGCGAGATGCTCGCGTTCATGGAGGACAGGCTCGGCAGGGAAGCTCTGGACAACATGCACATCCACATGTCAGGGATAGACTACACTGATAAAGGCGAGAAAAGGCACCTTCCGCTCCAGGAGAGCGACATGAAGTGGGAAGACCTCCTGAGGGTTCTCAAGGAGTTCAGGGTCAAGGGCGTCGTTATAAGCGAGAGCCCCAACATTGAGGACGATGCACTGCTGATGAAGAAGAAGTACGAGGAGATAGGTGCCTGATCAGGCCCTCTTCACCATCCCATGCTTTTCCAGGATTTCGATAACCTTCTCAACTGGCAGGGCGTACCTCACGTGCCCGTTGCCTTCAACGGTTTTAGCCTGAAGGAGGGCGTTGACTATCGCCTCTTCCGTCGCCTCCGCGGTAGCCCTGAAGAGCCTACCCAGCGCATTATCGGGCAGGAAGCTAACCATTTCTGGTTCCTTCCCAACCGGGACCGTCTGGGCCGTTGAGAAAGCTAAAACAACGTCACCGCTCCCGTGGTATGTGTAGCCGCCGGTTCTTGCCAGGCCGATAACAGCCCTCTTCGCGAGCCTCTTCAGCTGCCTCGCGGTCAGCGGCGCGTCAGTAGCTATGACCATAGAGATACTGCCCTTGCCGGAGATCCCCCTTCCCGGGTAGTCCTTCAGGTAGAGGCCAACGGGAATTCCGGCAATTGTTAAATCCTCCCTCCTCCCGAAGTTCGCCAGGACGAGTGACGCTACCCTGTACTCCTCGCCGCCGACCTCAACGACCCTTGACGAAGAGCCAATCCCGCCCTTGAACTCAAAGGCGCTCATCCCGGTTCCTGCACCTATAGAACCCTCCTCGAAATCTAGTCTGGCATTTTTGAGGGCCTCGAAGTAGTGCTCCTCCCTCACGGCCATCTTTCTGATGTCGTTCAGGTATGAGTCGTTGCACTCCATAACCACCGGGGAGATGCTCTTCAAATTCGGGTTAAGCTCGATCATGTGCTTTACCATCGCGCTTGCCACGGTGTAGACGCTCAGCGTGTTGGTGAGCGCTACTGGAGTCTCGATGTAGCCGAGTTCATCGACCTGGATGAAGCCTATCGGCTTTGAGAAGCCGTTCATGACGAAGGTTGCCGAGAAAAGCCTCTCCCTGTAGGGATTCTTTACCGGCGGAAGGAGAACGGTAACGCCCGTCCTTACCTCGTTACCCTCTATTAGCGTTGCGTGGCCGACCTTAACGCCCAGGTCCGCTATGGAGTTCTTCTCTCCGTGCTCATGGAGGCCGATTTTTATTCCCAGCTCTGGGGCCTTCATGTCACCACCGGAAGGGATTCTCGCCAGCACTTAACAACTTTGCCCAATCAACGCTTATAAAGAGCAAAAACCGAGTTGTGAGCATGAGGTTGAGGACTGGGTTTATCCTCGTTCCCCTTGCTTTCCTGCTGGTCTTCTTCTACGTCCCTCTAGTCAGCATAATCAAGACCGGCCTCTGGGAGAACGGCTTCACGCTGAAGTACATCTCCGCGGTTCTGCAGAACGACTACCACCGGCACGTGATCCTCTTCACTGTGGAGCAGGCGATAGCATCGACGCTCCTGACGCTGGCCTTCGGTTTGCCTGGGGCGTATATCTTCGCGAAGTACGACTTCCTGGGGAAGAGGCTCACCCGGGCGATCCTGACTGTTCCCTTTGTGATGCCGGGCATTATGGTGGCCCTTGGCTATATCCTGCTCTTCGGCAGGGACGGAATAATAACGGGCCTGTTCGGCCACGATTTGGGGATCCTCTACTCGTGGAAGGGTATTCTCCTAGCCCACGCGTTCTACAACTTTCCCATCGTCATCAGGATGGTTTCATCGTTGTGGCAGCGCGTTAATCCGCACTACGAGGAGGCCGCGATGGCTTTGGGAGCGAGGGGCTGGAGGCTCTTCTGGCGCGTAACTCTCCCGATGATTTCACCGGCGATATTCGCATCGGCAATGCTGACCTTCGTCTTCTGCTTCCTGAGCTTCTCCATCCCCCTCATAATCGGCGGTTATCAGTATGCAACCATCGAGGTCGACATCTTCACCTCGATAATGACGCTACTCGACTTCAAGACAGGCTCCGCACTGGCGATAATCCAGATAACGCTCAGTGTTGTCTTCATGTACCTCTACCTCCGCTCCTTGGATGCATACGCCAGACGTGAGGAGCAGAAGGTCCTCAGAAAACCGGTTCCCTTCACGAGGCGGGACTGGCTGAGCCTTAAAGGCCTCGCCATTGCTTTGTACTCCTTTCTGGTCTTCGTCTTCATAGTTTCCCCCCTCCTGGCGGTCCTCTACGATTCACTCCGCTTCAACGGCCACTGGAGCCTTGAATGGTACAGGAGGGTGTTCTCGGCCGAGTACAATCCGATGTTCGGTGCGACTACGCTCGATGCTATAAGGAACTCCCTGGCCTTCGGTTTCACCACCGTCGTCCTGTCCCTCCTCGTTGCTCTTCCCATAGCCTATGCCCTCCATCGCTGGAACTTCACTGGAAAAAGGCTCTTCGACGTTATGGTGATGCTTCCGCTCGCGAGTTCGCCGATAACTCTGGGCCTCGGCTACGTTCGCGTCTTCCACGCAACGCCGCTTTATTACACGTTCTGGATAGTCGCGGTGGCCCACACGATAATAGCCTATCCCTTCGTGCTTCGTGCCGTTTCGACGAGCCTCAAGAAGATAAGACCGAATCTCTTTGAGGCCGCTCTAAGCCTTGGGGCTAGGGAGTGGAAGGCCTTCCTGAAGGTGGAGCTTCCGCTGGCCCTTGGAGGCGTAATAGTCGGTGCGATCTTCGCCTTCGCGATAAGTATAGCCGAGCTCGGCGCGACATACATGCTGGCCAAACCGGAGTACACGACGATGACGGTGGCGATATACAAGTTCCTGGGGGCGAGGCAGTTCGGGAGCGCTTCGGCGCTCTCGGTTCTTTTGATGGTGGTCTCGATGGCAGGTTTTCTCGCTATAGAGGGAGTTGGTGAGGAGGTATGGTGAGGGTTGAGCTGAGAAACGTCCTGAAGGAGTGGGGTGACTTCAGGCTGGAGATAGACGGGTTAATCGTTGAGGATGGAGAGTTCCTCACCCTCCTCGGCCCGAGCGGTTGCGGGAAAACGACAACGCTGAGGATTATAGCGGGTTTTGAAAGGCCTGACAGAGGAGAGATACTCTTCGACGGGAGGCCGGTGAACGATCTGCCGCCCTACGAGAGGAACATTGGAATAGTCTTCCAGGACTACGCGCTCTTCCCCCACATGACGGTCTTCAAGAACGTCGCCTTCGGTCTTGAGATGAAGGGACTTCCAAGGGGGGAGATAGAGAAGAAAGTACGGTGGGCGCTCGAAATAGTCGGTTTGACGGGCCTTGAAAACCGCTATCCCGAGCAACTCAGCGGAGGCCAGCAGCAGAGGGTCGCGCTGGCGAGGGCATTGGTGGTTGAACCGAAGGTTCTCCTCCTTGACGAGCCGCTCAGCAACCTCGACGCCAAGATAAGGGAAAGGTTGAGGGGTGAGATAAAGAGAATCCAGCGCACGCTGGGGATTACCATGATATACGTCACCCACGACCAGGAGGAGGCAATGGCGATAAGCGACAGGATAGCGGTCATGAACTTCGGGAAGGTGGAACAGGTGGGGGAACCGCTGGAGCTCTATTACTCACCAAGAACAGAGTTCGTGGCACGTTTTCTTGGATTGAGCAACATACTGAAGCTGGAAGCCGAGAACGGGAGGGCCTGCTTAGGGGAGTTGTGCTTCGACGTCGGGCGGGATGGAACGGTCAGGGTGTTCTTCAGACCCGAGAGCGTCTACATAACGCCCGGAAACACTGCCGAGATGATAGACTACGAACTCCTCCCGGGAAGGATAAGGATAAAACTCGAAATCGACGGAAAAAGCCTGATTGCAGAGCGCTTTCTCAACGAGCTGCCCTTCAGCGTTGAAGAAATGCCGGAGCGCGTTGGCGTTGTCGTAAGGGACTTTTCCATCCTTTGAGAGGGCCAAACAAAGCGGTTCTGGCTCTATTCTCCCCTTAAGTAGCCCTCTCTGGGCCTCGATATTTTTGACATTTTTAAATCAAAAAAAGCCTTAAAAAACTATATAATATACAATTTTTCGTCAATCAATGGGGGTGCCCTCATGGGGTGGTTCGAGAGGTACTTCGAGTTTGAGAGGTACGGAACAGACCTGAACACGGAGATACTGGCTGGTCTTACGACTTTTATGGCCATGGCTTATATTCTCTTTGTTAATCCAGCCATTCTCAGTCAGGCCATGGGTAAAAAAGCCTTTGACTCCCTGGTTACAGCCACGGCCCTTGCTGCAGGGATATCAACACTTATCATGGCATTCTATGCTAAGAAGCCATTTGCTCTCGCCCCGGGTATGGGACTGAACGGCTACTTCACCTACAGCGTCGTTCTTGGGATGGGGTACAGCTGGAGAGTTGCCCTCGCGGCGGTCTTCGTTGAGGGATTAATTTTCATAGTCCTAACACTTACAAGAGTCAGGAGTGCCGTGATTCAGGCTATTCCCTTGAGCCAGAAATACGCCATTGGAGCAGGGATAGGTTTGTTTCTGACGTTCATAGGGCTCAATAATGTAGGGCTTATAACGGCTTCAACAGACAAGGGTGTTCTCCTCTTTACGGGCCTCAATGCCCGTATCCTAGTCAGTAGGGAGGGCTTGCTCTTTCTTTTTGGTCTGTTTCTGGCGGCAGTTCTCATAGCCCGTCGTGTGAAGGGAGCTCTTTTGATATCCATTCTAACAACCTCAATCCTTGCCTGGGTAACCGGTACCACGCCATGGCCACACCAGATTTTCTCGACTCCGACGATAAGTTACACCTTCCTAAAGCTTAATCTGAGTGGTCTCCTCAACGTTGGTGTAGTGGGAGTTGTCTTTGCGTTCCTTATGGTAGACTTTTTTGACACTCTTGGAACTGCCACAGGACTTAGCGCCAAGGCAGGTTATCTAACCAAAGATGGAAAAGTGATCGATGCTGAGAAGGTTCTTATGACTGACGCTGTAGGAACAACTCTCGGTGCCCTCCTTGGAACTTCCACGGTAGCGGTTTATGTAGAGAGTTCCACCGGGATCGAGGAAGGTGGAAGAACTGGAATGACGGCGCTTGTTACGGGGCTACTACTCCTTGGGGTTGGATTGTTCATAGCGCCACTCGCTGCGGCTATCCCGTTCTTCGCAACTGCACCTGCCCTTGTAATAGTTGGGTACTATATGATTGGTATGATACAGAACATAGATTTCTCAGACCCGTCTGAGGCCATTCCCGCCTTCCTTGTGGTCATGTCCATACCCTTCACATACTCGATATCGGCGGGAATAGGCCTAGGATTCATAAGCTACGCGGTGATAAAAGCGTTCAAAGGAGAATGGAGGGACGTGCATCCGACCCTGTGGATACTGGCGGCCACGTTTGCTCTCTATTTCGCTTACCTTGGGGGGGCCCTTTAATCGGCCTCTTCGATCTTTTCTTTGAGGAACTGCTTTAGAACGTAGGGGCACTGCTCCTGGATGAACGCTGCGAACTCCTTTATTCTCTCTACTGTAACCTCGTGGACATAGTGCTCGAACTGGCAGGCATCCTGCTCCGCCACCTCTGGCGGGATACCGAGGATATCAATGAAGAACTTCGTTAGAAGGACGTGCTTGGAGTAAACTTCCTCCGCGATTTTCCTGCCTTCATCCGTCAGAAGAATCCTGTCGTACTTCTCGTATTCCACGAGGCCTTTTTCGGCCAGCTTTTTCAGTGCGTCCACGACGCTCGGCGGCTTAACCCGCATAACCCGCGCGATGTCCTTGACCCGTATAACACCCTTGTTCTTGTGGAGTAGGTACATAGTTTCTAGGTATTCCTCCTCCCTTTTGCTTACCGTCAACCACCTCACCGTGTTAGGTTCCCCAAAAATGTTTAAGTAGTTTTCGCAGGTATCCCGTTAGCTAATTCATAAAACAATCAATTAAGAGTCACTTCCCAGGAGGGCAAAGCTTAAAAATCGGAATCTTTACCTCCATCGGTAGCGGGCCGGTAGCTCAGCCTGGTTAGAGCGCGGGGCTTTTAACCCCGTGGCCGCGGGTTC
>WAMH01000133.1 GCA_015522395.1 Thermococcus sp.
ATCGAGGACATCAAGGAAATTATTCGCGTAGCTAAGCTCGAGAATGCGAAGAGGGCCTACATCTATACCGCCCCCGAGTGGAAGTGGAAGGTAGTTGAAGTTGTTGCAGAAAAGAGGGACTTCAAGTCAGCGATGGCCGAGCTGATGAAAGAGCGGGAGATGAGGAAGCACGGCAAGGAGGTAAGCAAGCTTATCCAGAGACTCATCAGAGAGAGGGCCTTCGACGTGAAGCGCATCAACGAGGAGAAGGCCCTGAGAGAGGCAAAGGAATTCATTGAGAAGGAACTCGGCCTCGAGATAATCATCAACGCCGAGGAGGATAGGGGAGGAAAGAAGAGGCAGGCGATGCCACTGAAGCCCGCTGTTTATGTGGAGTGAGGTCACCTTCCCCAAACTTCTTTTTCTTGGTTCTCTTGGCAGTATGTTAAACCCAAAGAAAGATAGATCCAACAAAAAGCCTACTATGATCAAAGAGAGTCTAATACCTCCCCAAGTGCTGAAATTGTCACAATTCCAAAAGCCAGGATTACCAACAAAGACCCGACGATAGGTAACTGGATAGGATCTCTAACACCTGCTGTTTCCAGAACAACCCTAACAGCCCAACCAGTTACGAGGAAAACGTAGAGAATAATACTGGAGGATAATGCTTTCTGCACTACTTCTTCCATTTTGCCCTGAACATACTCCATGGCATTTGCCCCACAGTAAGAGATAGTTGCTTATGGTTTAAAACCCCTTGTTTTTCAGAAATCAATGGGAGCAAGAATTTCACCACTGGTTATAAGTTCACCCCCACCTTATAAAACCTTTTCCCCGAAAATTCCTTAAAGAAAAGCCCTTTAGCATTTTCCGGTGTTTTCCATGCTGGTTAGCGAAGAAACTTTTAAGAAGGACGTCCTCTCCAAAATTCCGCCCCGGGACGAGTCCCCACTACCACCCGATTGGCTTCGCACCGAAATGCTCGAGCGCTTTCGCGTCCTGCAGTTTGCGTCAATAAGAGAGGAGATGAACGTCCTTGAAATAGGCTGCGGCGCGCACGCCCTAACGACGGTTCCGCTCGCCTATCTCGTCGGCGAAACCGGGCGCGTTGTGGCGGTCGATAGATCACGCTGGCGCTTTTTCGACGATATAACTACCGTGGCAGGCCTAAAACGTAGAATTATCCCGCTCAAACTCGATGCAAGGGAGCTTCCTTTCCCGTTTAAAGCCTTTGACTTAGCCGTCCTCGTCCACGGGATAAGGAGCCTGAAGAACGAGGAGACGATGATTAAAGTCATCTCAGAGATGCTCCGCATTGCGGATAGGGTTTTCATAGCCGAGAGCCTGCCGGTGGCGAACAACGAGAGGCAGGAAGCGCATTTGAAACTCTACAATCTGCGCGAAGAAATCTTCGAGGCGCTGTTCGGTGAAAAGGACGACCTGCACTATCCAACGCTTGGAAAGCTCACGGAACTTGTAGAGAAAGCGGGAGGTAATGTAATAGAGAGCGGAACCTTTGAGCCGGACCTGCCGCACTACTTAGCATACATCCCGCGGAAATACGTGGAAAGGGTAAAAGACGAAGATAAGCGCGCCGAGCTTTTAAAAAGGTGGGATAGAGCCTATGGGAAGTGGAAGAGAGGAACCGAGCACCCGCCCGTCGGCTGGCTCCTCATTGAACTGCCTTCTCCCCCCTTGGGAGCAGGAAGGAGCGCAGGGCGCTGATGACCAGGAGGACCATCATGAAGACCACGGATGCTTTCATGGTGTCTATGAAAGACACGTTGACTATGTGCTTCACGACCTCGTGATACTGGGGTGGAATCGTCAGCTCCCCCTGCTGCATCTTGAGTATCCACTGGATCACGGCTTCCTTTATCTGCTCCTTGCTCCCCTCAAAGACCCCGGACTCGTAGATCTGCCTCGTTATACTGTGGATCACGCCGAGAACCAGGAGGGCACCTATGAAGGCCGTTCCCAGGGAGAGACCGAACTGCTTCTGGGCATTGAAGATTCCAGAGGCGTCGGCCTGCTGCTCTGGATTAGCGCCCATCATCGCAAGGTTGGTTATCTGGGAGAAGATGAGGCCATAGCCCGTACCATAAAACGCCAGTCCGAGGGCGAAGTCGCTTCCGGTGACGCCGGGCTTGAGGACGCGGAGGAGGAGATAGAGACCTATGAAGGTTAGAACGATGCCGAGCTGAATTATCTGCTTGGGGGTGAGGTATTTGGCAAAGCGCTGGCCGCCCATCGAGAAGATGAACATCATTATCGAGAGCGGGACGACGACGAAGCCCGTCTGGATGGCGTTGTAGTGGAGGTACTGCTGGACGAAGACCGGGACGGTGAACATTATCCCCGCGAGGGTCATCTGGAAGAATATGCTAACCAAGTTGGCAGACGTGAAAACCCTCGACTTAAAAATATCGATGTCAACCAGAACGTCCTTCCCCTCGGCTTTCAGCCTCTTCTCGTACTTCCAGAAAGCCCAGAGAACAAGTAGGCCAATGACCATCAGCAGAAGAACCGGTGGATTTGTGAGCGGGTCCATTATGAGAACCGACAGAGTCAGCAGGAACAGTCCGATTCCGACGAGAGCGGCACCAGCAACATCGAGCCTGATTTTCCTTTCCGGCTTGTAGTCCGCGAGCATCTTCATCCCGTAGAATATCCCGGCCGCTATTATGGCCTCCATGAAGAAGCCGAGGCGCCACGTGATATAGGTCGTGAAGAAACCGCCGATGATGGGGCCAAACGCTGCAGCAGCACCTCCAATGCCGCCCCAGACGCCGAAGGCAAATGCCCTGTCCTTGCCGGTGTAGGCCTTCGTGATGTAGGTGACCGTTGCGGGCATCATCATCGAGGCGCCGATGCCTTCAAGGATTGACCATCCGATTATCAGGATGAGAAGGTTGGGGGCGAAGGCCGCCATGAGCGTTCCGACCGTGTAGATAACCAGCCCGCGGAAGAAGACCTTTTTAGTTCCCCAGATGTCGGCCAGCTTTGCACCGGTTATCATGAACGCGGCCATAACGAGGGCATAGAGCGTTATCGCGCTCTGAACACCGCTCACAGTCGTGTTAAGGTCTCGAACAAGGGCGCTTATAGAAACGTTCATCATCGTCGTATCGATGAACATTATGAAGAGCGCCGCGCTCATGATGTAGAGAACTCCCCACTTTGACCGTCCCATTTTGCCCACCAAAGAACATTTTTGTAGCTTGAAAATTTAAAGGTTTGGAAAATCAGAACTCCCTCTCCACAAGGAACTCGGCAAGAAGCTCCAAATCCTTCCTCGCCTCGCTCTCGGGGAGGACCTTTAA
>WAMH01000134.1 GCA_015522395.1 Thermococcus sp.
AACACCTGGCCGCCGATTTCAGCCGATCCGGAGGAGTTCAAGAGGCTCGTCGGGGACAAAGCCGAGGTGATAATACTCAAGCCCGGCGAGGAACTCGAGCTCTGAGCCTCAAAAACCTTTTAAGTGCCTTTTCTTACCCTTTTAAGGTGGTTAAATGGTCAAGAGGGCCCTCGTCATTCCCCTGCTCCTCCTTATCACCTCATACTTCCTCCTTCCATTTGTATCAGCCCAGAGTAACACCGAGAGATCCAGGTACGACCTTATAATCGTCCGAAACGATGATATGATAGATTACATAGTGGCCCTTCCCTACGCCAAGATGCTTGAGGTCCCGATCCTCCCGGTGAACCCGAAGCAACTCAGCCCGGGCACGATAGCCCAACTCCAGAGCTACGAGGAATTCGGATGGAACCACGTACTCATAATAGGTGACTCACAGGCGATAAGCGACCAGGTTCAGGATCAGCTGCTCAACATGGGGTTCGTGGTCGAGAGGATAGGGGGCGCTACTAGAACGGAAACGGCGGCGAAGCTTGCCCTTTACTTCTACCCCAATGGGAAGGACACGGTGGTGGTGGCGAGCGCCAGCGACTACGGCTCTGCCCTGGCCGCGGCGAGGTGGGCGATGATATACGGCTACCCCCTCCTCTTGACCCAGCCCGATGCCCTCTCCGATTCGACGGCTGAAGCACTGAAAAGACTGCATCCCGACCTAGTGGAGCTCATGGGGGCTGGTATGTCAAAGAGCGTGCAGGAGAGCATAGAGAAAATGGGCTTTCAGACATACTGGGTCAAGGAGAACCTCGTGATAAAGGTGCCGCCACAGAACAAGGGGACAGGCTGGACAACGGTTATCCTGGCCGTGGCGGTTTCCCTGGCTATAGCGGTTCCCGTCTCTCTCTACTACGCAAAAAAGAAGTGGGCCGCCAACAGGGTGCCGATTGAGGTTCTCACCGAGAAGGAGCGCATAGTCGTCAAGGCCATCCTTGAGAAAGGTGGAACCGTGAAGCAGGAGGAACTTCCAGAGCTGACGGGCTATTCCAGGCCGACGATAAGCAGAATCATCCAGGAGCTTGAGAAGAAGCAACTCGTTGAGAGGGAAAAGGTCGGGAAGACCTTTATAGTGAGGCTCACGAAGGAGATAGTGATGAGGGATTAGCGGTCGGGAAGCCCTCCGCTCATCATCCCTCAGGGTCCTGGCTGTTTCTTCATCCCGCGTATAAAATTGGACATAGAAAAAATCACTTTCTGAAGAGGTGGCCGTGTGCCCTGTTCACATGCCTCGTGTACTCCTTCTGAGTTCTGAAGAGCATTCCGCAGCGCGGGCAGCGGTAGTAGCGGACACCGTCGCGGTCGTAGAAGACAACCGCCTTCAGCTCCGCCACTCCCACCACCTCCGGGCTTAGGTGAGAAGAGGGATTTTAAAATTTTACGGAAGGGGAAGGGCGGAAAGGGGAATCAAACCCATATCCTGTTGCCCTTCACCTTGAGGTAGCCAAGGGTCTGGAGGGTCTTGAGGAAGTCCTCTATCGCGTCCTCATCGTAGTAGATGTTCACCCTCTCGTCGCCGTCGCCGACGGTTATGGGTTCCCTCTCCATCAGGGACTTGATAAGCTCGTTCTTCCTCCGGTGCTTCTCCGCAAGCTCAAGAATAACCTGGGCTAAAACGGAGCGGGCTATTCCATCGAAGGTGGCCTCAACGACGCTCTCCTCCGTGGCGTAGTCCTTGGCTATCTCAAGGGCGGCATCGATAAGCTCGCCGTCCACCTCCAGAACCTCAACGTAGTAGCGCTTTGAGAGTGTGTACTCCGTAACCATTCCCGCGCCAAAGCGCTCCTCGATCTCATCGAGGTACTCCTCGACTTCCTCAACGGGGAAGCGAAGCTCGAACTCGAGGGGCTCCAAGGGGGGCTTCTCAAGGAGCGTCAGCTTCCCCCCTTCCTCGTGAACGGCTCCAGCCGAGAGCAGGGCCGTTACAACCACCAATCCCTCCGTATCAGACTCATCGAGGATGGCGTTTAGGTCGCGCTCTGAACCCGTTTCCCAGCCGTCCATGAGGGATCCGTAAAACTCCCTGATGGCGGAGAGGGTTTCCTCGATCGATTCTATGCCCTCGGACTTTTTCAGAAGCTCCGCGTAGGTACCCCTGACAACGACGTAGTGCGACACCTCGGGGGAAACCTCCTCCCGCGTCCTGTTCATTATGCCGGCCCTGCTAAGCTCCCTCGAGAGAGCGTTCATATCATCCCTGCTGAGAACCTCAAACCTCACGTTTCCCACCAAAGGAAGATGGAAGTCGAGGTTATAATCCTACTCCTTCAACCGGGACGAGAGGAGGAGCCTCAGGGGCTTGTTGGTCAGTCTCTCCAGGAGTTCCTCGGCATCCCCCCTGAGTTCGGGACTGTATTTAGCGTAGAGGTAGAGGGCGTAGGCGTTGAGCCTCGCATCTCCCTCCCCAACGCCCTCAACGGCCCCTGCGAGGCAGGGGTCCCCTAGGAGCCTGTCGGCCAGTGCCATCATCGCCGCGGTGTCGTTCCTCTCGACCGCGGTCCTCAGAGGAATGTAGAACTCCCTGACGACCCTACCAGCGGCCCTCTCCCTTTCCTCAAGTTCCCTGATGGGATCTTCGGAGGCTTCCCACCTGCTCCACAGGACGTAGGCAACCGGGGCCAAGAGAACTACGATCGATATTAACGCGTAAGGGCCCAGGGGAAGGTTGAGGTAAGGAACGTCGCTGCGCAGGGCCGCAAGGGCCAGAACGCCGAGGAGCATCCAGACCCCCATGAAGATGAGGTAGTAGAGGGTGTAGTCCTTCCGCTTGACCGCGTACCTGGCGGAGTGTTCCTCGAGGTAAGCTATCCTCTCCTCCGCAAGCTTTATGAGCTCCTCCAAGCGCGTTATCCGCCTGTCTATCTCCCCGAGGACGTCCTCCCTCATGGTACAACACACCGTCCAGTCATCTCAATCGGGCTCGGAAACACCCGGGGGTCGCTCCTCGACCTCCGCGGATACGAAGTGGTAAAAGGCAAAGGCGCCCACCAAGGCGAAAACGTACTGGTTCAGGAACTTGAATAGGAAGGCTATGATGACGTCCAGCCCTCCGTTTCCTATGGCCATCATGACACCGAGCTCGTTACCGCCGACGCCGCCGGGAGTTCCAAGGACACTTCCGAGGACGCTCGAGTAGAGGACGGCCTCCACCGCCGTCGGTAGGCTGATGCGGACCCCGAAAACCATCGCAACGCTCATGAGAATCCCTGCGTTCATCACCACAAGGGAAGTCCCCAGCAGCATCGCGAGTAGAACCCTCAGAGGGTTTGACTTGGCGGAGTGCCAGCCGTGATAGAACTCATCAAACATGCTTCCACCGCGCCCGACAATACTGAAGAGCCACGAGACGAGCTCGTATATCTGCCTGTCCACCACAAAGGCCAGGATGAAGAACACGGCCACGGCCAGGGCCCCGAGGTCACGGTTGAAGGCGAACAGCATGAGCGTGCCGACGAGGAACTCCGTCGATATCTCCATGAAGCTCGTTGCCAGAACCACGAAGTAGCCCGCGCCTATGAACTTAACCTTTATCAGGGTTCCAATGGCGGCGTTCAACGAGAAGGACAGGTATGTCCCCGAGAGGTTCGCCAGCAGAACCCGTCTGAAGCTGACGGGAACGACGTTGTCGAGGTAAGTGTACCACACGGCGGTGTAGGTGAGGTAGCCGAGAACGCCGAGAAGCACCGCCAGAAGGGTGTAAATCGAAAGCAGCTGGGAGGGTTTGAAGTTTATCTGGGACGCCTCGGAATAGACGCGGTAGACCAGGTAGGCGGTTATTAGGATGGTCAGGCCTATGACGCCCAGCTTCTTTACCCTCGGTGGGATCTTCACTCTCTCACTTCTCCTCTAGAAGCTTCCTTACGTAGCGCGGCATCTGGAAGAGCGTCTCGTGCCTCTCAGGGTCGTAGTAGTAGAGATCGAGCTTTTTGGCACGCTCTAGGTCAACCCTCGTGAAGTCCATATCGCCCTTCACACCGACGAGGAAGCTCCAGGGCGATGCGTAGCCGATGACGGGGAAGCTGAAGTAGTAAACCCTGTCGAAGACCTTCTTCATGGCCCTGTAAGCATCGAGGAGTTCGTTGGTGAAGAGGTAGACGCTCCCCGCCTGGGTGACGTAAATTCCCGGGTCGCTGAGCTTTTCATAGGCGTCGCGGTAGAACTCCTCACTGAAGAGAAGCTTCGCCGGGCCAACGGGGTCGGTCGAGTCGACTATTATGGCATCGAACTTCTCCTCGCTCTCACGCAGGTATTTAACGCCGTCGCCGATAACAAGCTCGGCCCTTTTGCATTCATTCTTTATCAACCCGTCGAGAAGGTCTTTGGCGACGTCGAGGTAGAGGTATGATGCCTCAACGACACCGTCGTCTATCTCCACCATCGTGGCCTTCTCAACACTCTCATGCCTGAGGACCTCGCGGAGCGTTCCCCCGTCACCGCCGCCTATGACCAAGACGCGCCTCGGGTTGGGGTGGGCGAGAAGGACGGGGTGAACTAAAACCTCGTGGTAGCTCTCCTCACCGGTCTCGACGAGTTGCACGGTGCCGTCTAAAACGAGGAGCTTGCCGAAGCCCTCCGTTTCGTAAATTTCAAGCCTCTGGTAGTCAGTCTGGGTCTCAAAGAGTCTCCTCTTGACCTTGAAGCCGACACCGTAGCCTCGGGGATACCACTCGATGAAGGCGTTCTCCTCCCTGCTGTAACCCATGATCATCACCGCCCCAAGTAGGGCTCCGGGTTTAAAAGGTTGAGGTCGAAAAAGAGCTCAGTAGGGGAACATCACCACCACCGCTATTGCGGCGACGGGTTTGTCCTTCACGGTAGCGCTGGCGCTCACAACCCTGAACTCGCCCAGCTCCCAGCCCCTCTGTCTGAACCCCTCCTCCGTCATCCTCCGCACCATCTCCTCGGCCTCCTCCCTGGTGCACTGGCCGGAGTACTCGTAGATCAGGCCCCCCTCGTTGTTCCTGCTTATTCCAACACCGAGGGCCGCGCTTACGGTAACACCCGCTTCGTCGCTCTCTATATGAGCGTAGACGGTCGGGAGAAGCATTCCAATGGGAACGTCGTGAACCTCCTCCATCCACTCTATATGTGCCGGGATGACGCTGCTGAGCTTGACGAGGTTGACGTTACCTATGCCAAGCTTGAGGAGGGCGTTGTCAAAGGCGTTGAGCTTGGTGCCGCCCTCGGCCGCGGCGGCTCCCATGAATGCCCTTCGGGGGGTTGTCCAGCTCATGACGACCACCTTCTCACCTTTACTCACCCCAGCGGTGGGTGGGCTGCTTATAAAACTTTCGGGAACCAAATGGGGGCAGGTAATAAGCGGGAAAGAAAAACAGGGGAAGCTGAATAAAAATCTCAGGCGGCCGGGGCTTTAGAAGCTTTATCTTTTTTTCCCACCAAGTCGAGAAGCCTCCCGATGGTCGCGGCGAGGAAGATGCCGGCTATTGAAGTGAAAGCCGTCACTGAGTAGAGCTCGCCGGAGATGACACCGTAACCGTTCCCCAAATCCGCAACTAGCAGGCCAAGCACGCCGAAGCTTACTAGACCGGTGGCCTTGGCAATGGATGACCCCGGCGAGCCGTCCCAGGCTAGAACCACCGTAAGCAGGAAGCGGACGGCGTATACAACGAGCATCAGGTAAAGGACGGTCCACGTGACCCCGGCCTGGAAGTTCATGCCGCGCCAGGCGAAGAATATCGGGGCAAAGATACCGTAGGTAACACCGCTTATTATCGTCTCGACCCTCTCGTACTGCCTCGTTCCAACGAGATCACTGTGAAGGATTAAACCGGCCAGAAAACCGCCTATCGTGAAGTGCATGCCCACCTCCTCGCTGATGAATCCGAGGAGCGAGGCGAGCACCATGAAGAGACCAAAGACGGCCTCATCGCTCCTCAGCCTGCGGAGCTTGGTCATCAGCCAGACCTTGTGCTGAATCCCTATCGCGTAGTTGATGTAGAGAACGATGCCGACGAAGAGGGCCTGCTTGAGGAGTATTATGCCCAGCTCGAGCGGACTGCCCGCCTCCCTGAAGTTTGCCAGGACGTACACCAGAGTGAGTATGGAGACCTCGCTTATTATCGCGTAGGATAGGGCAACGTGAAGGTAGTCTTCGCCGAAGAATCTCTTTAAGCGGACGACGACCGGGGCGCTGGCAACGGCGAATATGGAGGCCGCTAGCACGTTTCCCATTCCAAAGGAATAGCCCGTGAGGGGGAGGGTAAGCAGGAACATCACTACGAGCGTGACCAGGTATATTGGAAGGGCCCTCCTGCCACCAATATGAAGCTCCTCGGGGGTTATCTCTAACCCCGCGGAGATCATCAGAAAGAATATGCCAAACTCGGCGAGGAGGTTCATCTCCTGGGTCGGGAAATCCCTGAGAAAATAGCCGAGCAGGAGTCCGGCCGTTATCTCCCCGACCAGTCCGGGGTAGCCTATCCTCTCAAAGAGCTCCGCGAGGAACCTCCCCACGGCAATTATGATGAGCACGTAACCGATTATCTGCACCGATCCACCCCCGAGTTAGAATCCCCTAATCCTATGACCACCGGGGATATAAGCCTTTCCATTTCGAGAAAGGTTTAAATGCCCAAAGCTGTTACACTGTCCGGTGATGTTCATGATAGAAGTCGGCGAATACAGGGTCAAGGAAGGTCTCTACTACACCAAGGACCACGAGTGGGCGCAGGTCCTCGATGATGGGACCGTTCTCGTTGGCATAAGTGACTACGCCCAGAAGGAGCTCGGCGATCTGGCCTAC
The DNA here is from genome assembly GCA_015522395.1 of Thermococcus sp. Lineage (GTDB taxonomy): Archaea > Methanobacteriota_B > Thermococci > Thermococcales > Thermococcaceae > Thermococcus. The sequence continues at coordinate 6,815 of WAMH01000134.1, forward strand.
GTCGAGCTTCCCGAGGTCGGAAAGGAGGTTAGCAAGGGCGACGTCCTCTGCGAGCTTGAGAGCGTTAAGGCCGTTTCCGAGGTCTACGCCCCCCTCAGCGGGGAGGTGGTAGAGGTCAACGAGGAGCTTGAGGATTCTCCGGAGCTTCTCAACGAGGACCCATACGAGAACTGGATTGCCAAGCTCAAGTCGAGCAACCTCGACGAGGAACTCAAGGACCTCATGGATGCCGAGGCCTACGCCAAATACCTTGAAAGCCTCTGACCCTTTTCATTCCTTCCGATAGACTTAAATCGGCCTCTTCCAATGTTCTTAAGGGTGATACGATGGAGGTCCTGAAGGAGTGGGACGTCAAGGTCAAGCTGGTCAGGACCAAAAGGGGAGTGATCCTCCACATGATAGAGCTTGAGCCGGGGCACTTCTACATCGAGCAGAACCCGCTGAAAGATTCCAAGTACGGCGTTGCCTACAGGAAGATAAAGGAGAACTTCCCGGAGTTCTACATGTTCTGGGAGATAAAGAACAACCACTACACTGGCAAGCTCCTCGCCGGAGCGTTCCTTGAGAAGAGGGAGATAGACGACTTCGTCACCCAGCTAGCCAAGAGCGAGGACTACAAGAAGTTCGAGGACGTCAGGGAGGAGCTGGAAGAGATCAAGGCGTGAGCTCGGTCTTTTTCTTTCATCATCCAAATATCAGATACCCTAGAGGTCGTCATCGCTCGTATTCTTTGAGGTTTAAGGGGATAAAAGCGTAGCGGCTCGGCCAGTATGCCCCTCATCACGGCGCCGCGCGAAGCGCAGTTTCAGCTATCGTGGGGCTCGTCATCGCCGGTGGGAGTTGGATAGAAAACCCGTATAACTTCTGCCCCGGTAGTCGAATATCGGGGTGATAGTTGTGTACTTCGACATCTGCCCGGGGAGGAGGGAAGACCTGTACAACAGGGGAACCGAACTAGGTGAGCTTGAAAGGTCCTGAAGACCGACTTCCACACGTTCTCGTTGATTTTCGGGGGGTGAAATCAAACTCCCGCATGGACGTCTACAAGAGGATAGAGAGTGCCGTTAACGCGTTCTTTTGCGAGAACAGAGGATCTGGGGGGCATCAAAGGAACCTCAAAACATCTCTGGCCTAAGAGTTCTCGGCTTCGGTGTAAATGTTGAAGGCACTCGTTGACTCGTCGTTCCTTGGGAAGGTCGGAGAGGAAAGGAACGTTTACTACAGAATACCGGACCAGGT
>WAMH01000135.1 GCA_015522395.1 Thermococcus sp.
CAGTTATAAGGGAGCTTTACCTCCCCGACTACGGAGAGGACTACGTCTATCCCTTCGAGTGCGCCAAGGACTTCTGGGGGATTCCGCTGGAAGCGGAGGAAATTCGGGTGGAGGAATTCCGCCCAAGCCCGATAAAGTTCATGAACCAGAGCGTCAGGAAAAGACTCGAAAAGGCCCTTGAAGGCACGAACGCTCCAGAAGATGTCAGGGAAGCCGTGAACCTGGACGGAGCGGAAGTTCACAAGCTCAGGAAAGGTTTATTGGCCCTCGGGAAGAACTTTATCCTCCTCGAGGAAGGCTACCTCTTCGTCTTCAACAAGCCCTCTGCGAGGGAGCTCATACTGAAGTACCTGGGGATGCTCGATGGAGCTTGAGGCGGCGGTCTGGCTCTCCGTTTCCCTCATCGTGCTCTACCTCGTCTGGGAGACGGTCAGCCCGATAATCTCCCCCATAATCATATCCCTGACCCTCGCCTACATCCTCTATCCACTCCACGAGAGGCTTGCCCGAAGGATCGGTAACCGCGTTTCTGCCTTTACCATAACCGGAATCCTGACGGTGCTCACGTTCCTCTTCATGATAGGCTACGCCCTCTGGATAAACGACGTTAAGGAGTCGCTCGCGTACTACATCGACGCCTTCTTCCGGTGGCTCCTCGAGTTTCACCTGCCACTGGCGATCTACGACCTGATCCAGCGCCTCGCGGAGGACATACCGAGGAGGTTTGAGCAGTACGTCCTCGGCTACACCTACTCCCTGCCGAAGCTCTCCCTTCAGGCGATAGTCATGGTTTTCGCATTTTATGGCGCCCTCGTGAACGCAAGGGGTCTTGGTGAGGAGGTCTATTCCCTTCTGCCAGAGGAGAACCGCGAGCTGGCCCTCAAGCTCATAAGGAGCACCGAGAGAACGCTCCACGGCATTCTGCGTGGCTGGCTCGCCTTCAGCATTCTCAAGGGAACTACCGTGGCGATAGGCTTCTACATCTTCTCGATTTCTTCAGCCGGAGGAGCCATAGCGGCCGGCATCTTCACCGTGATATTCGAACTCCTGCCCGTCATCGGCGGCTGGATGATATGGCTCGCCGGTGCAATTTACCTCTTCACCTCTGGCCATGTCCCGGCGGCCCTGGCCTTCTCCGCGTACAGCGCGGTTTTTGTCTCACCCGTTCCTGACTATCTACTCCGCTCAAAGCTCGGGAAGAGGGAAACCGGCGTCAATTCCCTCATAAGCCTCGTGGGAATCTTCGGCGGCTACTTGGCATTCGGCATAGTGGGGATAATCCTCGGCCCGGTTGCCCTGTCCCTGCTCGGGACCCTCTTGGAAGAATGGAAGAAGACGAAGGAGCTCAGGGCCGGAACCTCCTCATGAACGCGGCCACCTTCACCGCGTCGAGGGCCTCCTTAACGTCGTGGGTTCTGATGATGTGTGCCCCGTTGAAGACCGCTATCGCTGTAGCTGAGAGACTCCCGGGCAGTCTTTCGGCCGGGTCCTTCCTCCCGGTTATCGCACCGATGAACGACTTCCGCGAGACGCCTATGAGGATCGGCCTCCCGAGGATCTTGAGGGCGTTGAGGTTCGCCAGTATCTTGGAGTCCCACTCGTACCAGGGCGGCCACTCCGGGCGGAGGAAGCCGATGGCGGGGTCAACGGCGACATCCTCAATTCCATGCTTTCCCGCTATAATAAGGCTCTCCTCAAGGAGGTCGATGACGGTGTGAACCGGGTCGCTGAAGTCCCTCACTTCGCCGTGGGCGCAGACGATGACGGGGGCACCGTGGTCGGAAGCCACTTTCGCCATGCCAGGATCTCCCTTGAGGCCGGTGACGTCGTTTATTATATCGGCCCCGGCTTTGAGAGCCTCCTCCGCAACCCTCGCGCTCGTGGTGTCGATGCTTATCGGAACTTCAACGGCGTCGCGTATCGCCTTTATCGCCCAGACCGCCCTTCTAACCTCTTCCTCGATCGGAATCTGGGTCTCGAGGTAAGGCGCGGTGGATTTGGCGCCGATGTCGATGAAAGCCGCTCCGTCCTCGACCATTTTAACTGCCGTCTCCAAGAGTTTCTTCTCGTCGTTTCTAACGCTTCCCTTGTAGAAGCTCTCGGGCGAGACGTTGATGACGCCCATTATCTTTGGCTCATTCAGGTTGATTCCGGCGAACTTCATGACTACCACCCAGCTCAAGCATAAGGGCCATGGCTAAAAAGGTTAGCATGGCAAGCGTTGCTGGGAGGAAAGGATCAGTGTGCTCTGGAGTTGAATAGAACTCAAACGCTATGAGGCCGTTAACCGCGCTGAAGCCCGCCAAAAGCCCCTCGGTGGTTATCCCTGCTTTAACCCTGTCCAAGGTGTGAAGAAGGTACATCTCTGCCAGTAGGGGTGCCACCGTAATTATGCCAACGAGACCAGTGACGAGGGTTGAAATGTACAAGGCTGCCTCAAGTGAATCCGCAGATTCCGCCATGTTATCACCGCAAGATGTAAACTTTCAAACGCTTAAAAGTTTTGCCAATGGTTAAAAGGGTTCTCCCCCCTGTAAGGACGGTGATGCTCATGATAATCCGCACTCCGCGCAGGCTTCATCTCGGTCTGATTGACCCATCCGCCGTTTTAGGGAGGCGCTTCGGGAGCCTCGGCGTGGCCCTCGAGGGCGGTTACGAGATAGAAATCCTCGAGTCCGACTCGAAGGAGATAGTGGCCGAGGGGGAAGACAGGGAGACGATAGAGGCCGCCCTCAAAAGGATGAACTCCGCCTACGGAACAGGCGTGAACTACCGCGTGGAGGTTAGGAGAACCATTCCAAGGCACGTCGGCCTCGGCTCAACGACCCAGCTCAGCTTGGCGGTGGGCCTCGGAGTGGCGAAGCTGAGAAACCTCAATCTCTCAGTGGTGGAG
>WAMH01000136.1 GCA_015522395.1 Thermococcus sp.
GAGGGAGTCGTCGAGAGGGCCGTCCAGAAGGTCAAGTGGGCCTACAGCGTCAAAGCCAGCAAAAACGAAGAAGTGCCGATAATCCTCGGTCCGTGGGCCACAGCGGGTCTCCTCAGCTACGCGCTCCTCCCGGCCTTCAGCGGTGAGCGCTTAGTTAAAGAGACCACCCCTCTGGCCGGTAAAGTTGGCGAAAAGATAGCGAGCGAAGTCCTCACGATCTACGACGACCCATTCCACCCGCTGTCTCTTGAGCCGGCCGTGGCGGACGGCGAGGGCGTTCCGACGAGGAAGAACGTCCTCATCGAGAACGGAACCTTCAAGGGCTTCGTCTGGGACAACTACTGGGCCAAGGTTAACGGCACCGAGAGCACTGGAAACGGGAAGAGGGATTTGAGGAGCGGCGGCATAAACATCGGCTTCCACAACGTTGTCATCGAGAACGGAAAGCGCTCGCTCGAAGACCTCATAGCTGAAATCGAGCGCGGCTACTTCGTGGACGGCTTCCAGGGTGCCCATTCAAGCAACCCAGACAACGGAAACTTCGCGGTTACAGCGAATCCGGCCTTCCTCATCGAGGACGGCGAAGTCAAGGGCGCGAGCGTGTTCCTCATTGCCGGAAACGTCTACGAGCTGCTGAGGCAGGCGAGCGAGGTGACGAAGGAGCAGACGGTAATGCCCTTCATGAGCATGATGACGACGCCCTACATAAAGTTCGAGAACGTGAAGATAGCGGGGAAGTGATTCCCTTTTCTCCCCCCTGTTTTCCCTATAGAACATCCCTTTAAAACGGAGTGTTCTACGCAGAAAACATCACTTCACCCTAAAGTCTATCGCGATGTTGAACTGCCTCGGCGCGTAGGGGCGCACCTTTCTCCGCTCAAGGAACTCCACATTAAGGCCCAGCTCCCTCGCCACTGCCTTTATCTTTTTTTCATGCTCCGAAAACAGGTCCTCCTCCGGGCCGAAACCGTAGTAGTGGACTACTCCCCCGGGCTTGACGCTCAGCATTGCCTCCCTCAGAAAGCGATCGGCGAACTTGGGGAGGTTCATTATAACATGGTCTGCCTTTATCTTTCCGGCGACCCTTCTCACGTCGCCCAAAACGGGGATCACGTTGTTTGTTTTGTTGAGGTGAACGTTCTCCTCGAGGTAGCGAACGGCCCAAGGGTTTAAGTCAACGGCGAAGACGAGCCCGGCTTTCTTTGCGAGGAGAATGGAGTAGGGACCAACGCCCGCGAACATGTCGAAAACTACCTCTCTCGGCCGCGTCTTCTCAAAGACCCTCATCCTCTCGGTGGCGAGCCTTGGGGAGAAGTAAACCTTGGCCACGTCGAGCTTCAGCCTTATCCCGTTCTCGCGGTGTATCGTCTCCGTCCTATTCTCGCCCGCCAAGTGGACCAGCTCCCTCACGCGGTATTCTCCTTCGACCTTGCCCCCCTTGGCGAAGACAGCCTTTATGTGGCGGTGGACTTTTAGAATGGCCTCTCCAATGGCCCTCCCGTAGGGCATCAGCTCCTCTGGGAGTTCGATTATCGCGATGTCCCCAATGATGTCGAATGAGCTTGGAAGAAGCGGTTTGACTTTTTCGGGGACATCAACGACCTCGCGGTAGCCCTGGGGCCTCCTCTCCAGCTTCTCGAACTCTGCCTCGACGAGCTCAAAACCATTAAGGGGTCCCGTAACCGGGAAGAGGACAAAGTCTCCCTCCCGTTTTACGGAGTACCCTTTAGCTAGGACACCGAGTTCGAGGAGCTTCCTTCTGGTCTTTTCAGCCTCTTTCTTGAGAACCTTCACGGCGAGCATCGGTGGAGAATGTGAGGGAGGATTAAAAAGGTTTTAGTGATAAACACAGTTGCATTATAGGCACAATAGCAAGATACATTCTGGAATTATGACAATTATAACCACAATTTATTATCAATCCAACAATGTAGCATGGGGCAAAGTATATTGCATGAGGGATGGTTGTTAAAACTATGTCTACTGCAATACGCTTAAGAAATGCAAGACATGTTACACTTGATAATGTTAGTATCAGAGGATTCCAAAGAGGGATACTTGCAGAGAATTCTCAGGTTTTCATGAGGAGAACGAACATTTCGGGAAACTTCATTGGCATCGAAACATATAATTCGGATTTTATAGTTGCCAATAGTATATTAAACAACAATCTTGACATATTGCTCGGGAAAAATTCTGAAATCACCATACTTGATACAATCGCCCGGAGAATCATAGATATAACAAAAACACCTGTTGAACCCGTTGCCTTAGATGTAAACTGGATAGCTCGAAGGATATTGTCGACTAAAGATGTAAATCAAAAAATGAGTTTACTGAAACAGATCAAAGAAAAGATATCTCCTTACTTAATCATAGGGGGACAGGCAGTCTCGTGGATAGTCATGATTTATGAGCTTTTCAAAATATTGCAAGAGCTAGGGTTTCATATTTAATCCCCTCAAAGCTTTAAAACTCTTTAAAAGCACCTTTTTGTTAGCGCTTTGCGCCAGCAAGCAAACTTTGCCCTGCAAAGTTTGATCAAAAAGTGAACTTTCACCAAAACCGCCAGAACGAGTTTGCATGTCCTCTCAAGACTGCGAGTCTAAAGCGGGTTTGTATCTAAAATGTTACCTAAAATAAGTTTCAACTTCTTCTTAACGCCCGAGGGGCGTTATACTCGCAGTGAAACACTAGAAATCGGCAAGTGAAAGAGTAAACCCTACTCAAAACTGAGAATCCCAAAAGGACATGCGAACCTTGATCAAACTTCGCGCAGGCGAAGTTTGTTAGAATTATGGTGCCCCGGCCGGGATTTGAACCCGGGGCGCGGGCTCGAAAGGCCCGCATGTTTGACCGGGCTACACCACCGGGGCTCGATATTAGGGAAGGGTGAGCGTTTAAAAATCTTTCGTAGCCAGTTAATTCCCACCAGAATGCTTCCAATTATTATCAGGATGATTCCAACCCACCGGAGTGCGTGCACAGGCTCCCTGGGATAGGTCGCCGCGAGAACCACCGTCACCACGTAGGCGAGGTTCAGGAGGGGGTACATCAAAGTGGCGGGAAGCTCCGAGAGTGAGAACAGCCACGGAACTAAGCGGCCAGTATGTGCTGGTTCGTTTCAGAATGCAAACCTTTTTAACTCCCATCCCAAGGCTCAACCGATGGCCATGGAGACGCTCGCCGACGTATTCAGGGATGCTCTAAGGAAAAGGGGTGTGGAGAGGGTTGGCGCCCTCTCGAAACGCTTCAGAAAGTCCAGGAATGTTCTTCAGGACATGGCGATTGAGGTTTTCTACGGCAAGGGTGCCGTCGTCCGCGTTCCCGAGAAAACGGTCTTCGCGTGGGATTTGAGCGGAAGGCGCGTTGAAGGCTCCCACTACGCCTACGTCCCCTCGTGCATGGTGAGGAAGTTTGAAACCGTTGTTGAGAAGGAGGATCTGGTGGAGAGACTGCCGGAGTGGCCCCGCTTCATCATCGACCTCTACCACTGGGGTAAGCACAGCCAGAACGAGAAGGGCAAAATCTGCCTCCAGGCGGTCCAGTGCTACGGACTCCTCCGCGATTACTTTACCGGCGGTGAGCTTGCAGTCACCTGGGCCAACGACGAGTTCAGAAGGATGTACAACGGCCCGCTCGACAGGATAACCGTTTACGATGGACCGACATCGGAGTTTCTGAGGGAGGAAGGTATAGGAGAGGTCGTCCTCCTCGATCCCTGGGCCGATGAGGTTCTGAGCGAGAAGGACTTTGACGCTAAGGCCTTCATAATCGGCGGCATCGTCGACACCGGCGGCACCAAGAAGAAAACGACTCCCAAAATCGGTGAAGAGCTTGAGAGGGCTGGCATAAGGGTCCGGAGAAGGAAGATCGTTCTCAAAGGCGACGTCGTCGGCGTCCCGGACAGGATAAACCGTATCCTCGGCATAATCCTCAAGATGATGGTGGAAGGGAAGGGCATGGACGAGGCGGTTTACGAGATGCAGGAGCCTCTACACGCGCGCTGGCGCCTCAGGAAGGAGCTGCCGAAGCACGCTATCCACTACAAGGTGGATGGGAGAACTTACCGCATCGTGGAGAAGGAGCTTTTCGATGAATACTCGAAGTGGCTCAAAATCCGCTGGGAGGACTTCGTGAAGGTTCTCCGGGAGCTTGACCTCATAGCCCTCGAGCGGAAGAGAATACACCACCTCAACAAGATATCGAACGCGCGGATAATCAACGGCAAGGCCTACCGCGTTCTGCTCCTCAAAAAGGCCGCGATGCTGTGCTACAACTGTTGAGTGCTCTTTCTTTTGGTCAGGTATTTGTCCATGATCTTCTCGACCTCTGGATTCTTCCACCCACCGCCGTGGAGTCTGTTCTCAGCTATGTAACCCGCCAGCTTTATGGCCAGGCTCTGGTTCTCCTGATAGAGCTCGTACATCTTGAAGTTCAGTGTCGCTTCCTTTTTGGAGAGTTCAAGGAGTTTTCTTCTCAGCTCCTCCACCATTTTCCTTCCCCCTCAGAAGCTCGTTTTCCCTCCTGAGTTTCTCAAGTGCCCGCCTTAGAATCTCGTTGTCCCGTTTCATCTCCTTGTATTTAGCCTCCATCAGGTCGAGAAGGACCTCAAGTTCTTCAATCCTTTTCCTGAGTTCTCTCTCCTCCAAGGTCTCACCCTGAGGGGGTTGGTTAAAATCAATAAAAAGGTTGGTGGGTCAGAAGAAGAGAACCACGGCGTCTCCAACGATGGCGGTCTCTACCTCCTCACCCTCACTGAACACTGCCTTCCTTATGACAACGTCGTCCTTGGTAAGCTCGACCTTTTCTCCCTCGACCTCGAATTCAACTTTTCCGCTCTCTTTAATAGCCCCGGCAACTTCCTCCGCGTTCTCCTTGAGGTACGCTGTAATCTTCGGCACGAGTTTACCGTAGCGCGGTCCAACGGTTCTGAATTTCGGCTTTATCTCGATGATCCTCTCTTCAAGTTCCGGCTCCCCTTTGATAATCTCCAGCCTCTCGATGTTCATGGTCCCCGCTATGTCCCTCTTTATGGCCTTGAGCTTGTCGTAGGAATCGGTGGCGTAGATGGCAACGTGCTTGAGCTTGGCGTTCAAAGCGAGGCCGTGGCCGTTCTTGTAGCGCCTCATGACGCCGACTATTTCTCGGGCCAGCTCGCCGAGCTTCTCAGCTTCCTCGTCTATCTTCGCCTCATCGTACTTCGGCCAGTCGAGGAGGTGGACACTCTTTGCCTTAATCCGCTCGCGGAAGAGGTTCTGGTAGAGCTCCTCGGTTATGTGGGGCACGAAGGGGGCCAGCAGGAGCATGGTGTTGTAGAGCAGCTCGTAGAGGGCCGCTTTAGCTTTGAGCTTGCTCTCCTCGTCGTCGCCGTAGAGGCGGTACTTGATCATCTCGATGTAGTCATCGGCGACCTCGTGCCAGACGAAGGTTATCAGCTCTCTGGTAAGAAGGTTGAAGCGGTACTTCTCCATCTCCCCGGTGGCGAACTTTATCAGCCCGTGGAGCCTGCTGAGTATCCAGCGGTCGAGGGGCTCGAGCTCGGCTGGCGCTTTGGCGGGGTCGAAGTCCTCAAGGTGCCTCTCGGCGAAGCGGTAGATGTTCCAGACTTTCTGGAGGAAGCGGTAGTTGTAGTCAACCGTCTCCCACTTGAACGGATGGTCCTCTCCCGGGGGAGCGAGTGCAGTCCAGAGCCTTAAAGCGTCGGCTCCATACTTCGGGATGACCTCGTCCGGAGCAACGACGTTGCCATAGCTCTTGCTCATCTTCCTCCCGTCAGGCCCGGCAACCATACCGTTGATGAGGATGTCGTGCCAGGGCTTCTCGCCGGTGAGAACCCAAGTCCTGAATATCGTGTAGAACGCCCACGTCCTGATGATGTCGGTTCCCTGCGGCCTCAGAGCGGTCGGGAAGTTGTGCTCGAACCAACGCTTTCCTTCCTCGTCGCCCCTTACAGCGTCGTACCAGTGACTTATCATCAGCGCGCTCATGCTCGAGTCGACCCAGCAGTCGAGAACATCGGTTACCGGCTCCGGATCGCTTCCGTCGGAGCACTTCCTCGGCGGCTCGTCGAAGCGCGGGTCAACTGGCAGGTCCTCCTCGTTGGGTAGGATTATCTCACCGTTCTTGCACACCCAGAAGGGGATGGGCGTTCCAAAGACGCGCTGCCTGCTTATGACCCAGTCCCAGTCCATTGACTCGGCCCAGTCCTTCAGGCGGAGGAACATATCTTCGGGATACCAGTTTATCTGCTCCGCCACCTTAACGATTTCATCGGTGAAGTCCTTGACCCTGATGAACCACTGCTTCTTTGGAAGGAGTTCAATAGGCGCCATACAGGAGCTTCTCTCGGTGTGCCTCAGAACGCGGTGCTTTATCTTCTCCCTCTTGTAGAGGAGACCCATCTTCTCAAGGTCTTCCACTATCTTCTTCCTCGCCTCCTCCGTCTTCAGACCGGCGTATGGGCCGGCCCTCTCGTTCATCGTTCCGTCCTCGTTGATGGCAATGATTACCGGCAGGTTGTAGCGCTTCTGCCAGACGACGTCCTGCTCATCGCCGTAGGTACAGTTGTAAACAGCTCCGGTTCCAAAGCTCGGGTCAACGTCGGCATCGGCTATAACCGGCACTTCCCTCTCGAATATCGGGAGCTTCACCTTCTTGCCGACGACATCTTTGTAGCGCTCGTCATCTGGATGAACGAAGACGGCCACACAGGCAGGCATGAGCTCTGGCCTCGTGGTCGCTATCGGCACGTAGCCGGAGCCATCAGCCAGCGGAAGCTTGATGTAGTAGAGGTAGCCTTCCTCCTCGACGTAGCCGACCTCGGCCTTGGCAAGGCTCGTCCTGCACCTTGGGCACCAGTAGACCGGGTGTTCGGCCTGGTAGAGGAGGCCTTTCTTGTAGAACTCGATGAGGGACTTTTGCACAGCCGCTTTATACCAGTCGTCCATCGTGTGGTACTCCAGCTCCCAGTCCGCTGAATACCCTATGCGGATGAACTGGTTTCTCATCGCTTCGATGGCCTGCCAGGTCCATTCGATGCACTTCTGGAGGAACTTCTCCGGCTGGTCCTTGCTTATACCGAACTCCTTCTCTACCTTCAGCTCGGTCGGAAGGCCGTGGTTGTCGAAGCCCTGCGGGAAGAGCACGTTGTAGCCGGTCATTCTCTTGTAGCGCGCGATTATGTCAATCCAGGTGTGGCTTAATACGTGGCCGAGGTGGAGCGTTCCGCTCGTGAACGGGGGTGGAGTGTCTATCGCGTAGCTCGGTCTCTTTTCGTCGAGTTCGTATTTGTAAATCTTCTCATCGAGCCAGAACTTCTGCCATTTCGGCTCAATCTCGTTCGGGTCGTAGTTCTTGGGGAGCATGGACATCACCTTTTCGGTTTTTTGAAGATGGAATACCCTCAGAAGGGTGGCTTAAAAACTTTGATGATGCCCGGTAGCAACACGGCTCAGAAGGGGAAAACACTGAAAGTTTAACGGCCGAGCTTTGCATTCCGATGGACGATAGGCATCACCAGTGCTCAGAGAAGGACGCAGGTTTAAAAAAGTTTTGCTAGACTCATTGTGTTCAGCCCCACGGTCATTAAACAATTCCGTTTTCTAAAACGTTATTAACGGGCCAGTCGAGTTTAACCGGGTGATGGTATGGGCGTTGAGGAGCACAAGGGGAAAGCCCCGAAAAGGTTCAAGTTCGCGGTTGTGACCGTCAGCGACACCGCGAGCAGGGGGGAGAAGGAAGACGGTAGCGGGAGGTTTCTTGTGGAGGAGCTTGAGAAAGCAGGCCACGAGAAGGTTTACTACACCGTTGTTCCGGATGAGAAGATCGCGATTTTGGGGGCGGTGGTTGAGGCATTCAAAGCCGGCGCTGAAGTCCTCGTAACATCCGGGGGGACCGGTGTTGCACCCAGAGACGTTACGATAGAAAGCATCAGACCAATACTTGACAAGGAACTGACGGGCTTTGGGGACGTGTTCCGCCTGATGAGCTACGACGAGATAGGCACGGCCGCCATGATGAGCAGGGCCACCGCGGGAATCGTGAAGAGCTTTGGCCGGGCCATGGCGATCTTCTGCCTGCCCGGTAGCCTTGGAGCGGCTAAGACAGGTATCAGGATCGTCCTCAACGAGGCCGGTCACGTATTGAAGCACGCGGGTGAGTGACATGAGGGAGTTCAAAAGGCTGACTCCCTACGGGGAGGCCCTCAATCTTATGCTGGATAATATCGAAGAAATCCCGGAGACCGAGGAGGTTTCCCTGGATAACGCCCTCGGCAGGGTCCTTGCGGAGGACATAGTCTCGCCAATAGACAGTCCGCCCTTTGACAGGGCAGCGGTTGACGGCTACGCCCTCCGCGCGGAGGACACATTCCCGGCCAGAGAATACAACCCCGTCGAGCTGAAGGTTATAGACGAGATTAACGCCGGTGAAGAGAGTAGCGCTAAGGTCGAGCCCGGGACGGCGGTAAAGCTCACCACCGGAGCGAAGATACCTGATGGGGCCAACGCGGTTCTGATGCAAGAGATGGCGGAGCGTGATAGGGACATAATACGGGTTCTTCGGCCCGCTGCCCCCGGCCAGAACGTTGCCTTCGCCGGGGAGGATGTAAAGAGGGGTGACGTCGTCCTCAGAAAGGGACAGATCCTGAGACCCCAGGATTTGGCCCTGCTCAAGAGCGTGAGCTTCAAAAGGGTGAAAGTCAAGAGAAGGCCCCGCGTTGGAATAATCGTTACTGGTGACGAGCTCATTGAGGAGTTCGACGAAGAGGCACTGAAATCGGGCAAAATCCTCGAGAGCAACTCAACAATGCTCAAGGGCCTCGTGAAGCAATACTTCGGTGAGCCGGTCTTCTACGGTGTCGTTCCTGACGAGGAGGAGGCGATAAGGGAGGCCATCGAGAGAGCCAAGACGGAGAACGACCTCGTCCTCGTTACGGGCGGTTCGGCCTTCGGCGACAAGGACTTTGCCCACCGCTTTGTCAGGTTGCTCTTCCACGGGACGACGATAAAGCCGGGAAGGCCGATAGGCTACGGCGAGAGAACCTTCGTGATGAGTGGCTACCCAGCTGCCGTTTTCGCCCAGTTCCATCTCTACGTCAAGCACGCTTTAGCGAAGCTCGTTGGCGCGAGAGACTACGAGATAAAGGTCAGGGCGGAGCTCGTCGAGAGGATCCCGAGCCAGCTGGGCAGGTACGAGTTCGTTAAAGTCCACTATGAGGGCGGGAAGGCAAGGCCCATCAAAAAGAGGGGCAGCGGAATAATAAGCTCCCTTGTGGAGAGCAACGGGTACATAGGAATCCCCGAGGACAGCGAGGGCTATCTTGAGGGAGAAGAAGTCTGGGTGACCCTCTACTGAAGTATGGCCTGAAGAAGCGCCGAGAGGTCTTTCGTTTTTACTATCTCCCAGATATCCTCCGGAAGCTTGAGCTTTGGATAAGGATCCATTTTCCTTTTTCTGAGCCCGGCAGGCTCTTCCTCTATCCCGAGTACAGCTCCCAGGGGTGGCTCGGTAACCCAGGGGATTACCTCCCTCACTTTCTCAAAGGTTTGGTCATTCAACCTAGGCTGGATCATTGCAGTACACATAACGGCCTTGATGTTAATAACTTTTTCTCTTCAAATTGCGTGTACATCTAGTTTGAGTAACCAAAATCCGGAGACATGGATGGTATGGCCCGCCCGTAACCCCCGCTCTCATCGAAGCCTGACGGCAGAACTCGAGCGGGTTAACCCGGGCGGGCCTCTGTGCCCGGCCTGGGTTTCCCGCGGTCATCGCGCTCCGTAACGCGGAAGGCCCTCCCGCGGGGACCTCGCTGTAAGGCCGGGCTGTGGCCCCCGCATCGCCCCCCGGTTCATTCTCCCCGGGGTCCTCGCGCGGGGGCAGTAACAGCTGGGATCGGGAGGTATATAAAACTGCCCTCTGGATGCGGGTTCTTCGTTGTCACAATGCCGAAAACTTATTTAAGGCGCTTCTCAAACCTCCAGCAGTGGTGCCTATGGACGGGAAAATCATTCACGACGGAATCCACGGCAGTATGAAGCTGACCGGACTCATCCTCGACCTCGTTAAAACACCCGAGTTCCAGAGGCTCAGGAACATAAGACAGCTTGGGTTGGCTTATCTCGTCTACCCCGGCGCGAACCACAGCCGTTTCGAACATTCGCTCGGCGCGTGGAACATCGCCAGAAGGCTCTCCGAGGAGGTCGGGCTGAGCGAGGACGAGAGCATGCTCCTCCAGGTTGGCGCGCTCCTCCACGACATCGGCCACGGCCCCTTCAGCCACACCTTTGAGAGCATTTACAAGCACTACGTCAAGGAGCACGACCACATGCGCCTCGGGCAGGACATCATCCTCGGGCGGATAAACATCACCGAGAGCGAGAACGGCGGCAGGATTCCCGAGATAATCGAGAGCTACGGTTACGACTTCACGCCGAAGGACGTTGCCGATCTAATCCTCGGGAAGGCGGAGAAGCAGTACCTAGGTCAGATGCTCCACGGGGATGTTGACGTCGACCAGCTCGACTACCTTATAAGGGACGCCCACTACACCGGCGTCGCCCACGGCATAATCGACCTTGAGAGGCTTTTGAAGGTGCTCAGAATCCACGACGGGGAGCTTGTGGTCGATGAAAAGGGCGTTGAAGCGGTGGAGGGCATGATGGTGGCGCGCTCGCTGATGTACTCGCGCGTCTACTTCCACCACACGGTGAAGATAGCGGAGGGGATGCTAACCAGAGCTTTAGAGTTCGCCCTCGAGGAGGGCCACCTCTGGGACTTCTGGAGGATGATAGACTGCCGCGTTCTGGTCGAGCTTGAGGATTTGGAGGGCCTCCCCGCGGAGATGGTGAGGCGCGTGAAGTACCGCGAGCTTTACAAGGCCGCCGTCCTCGCGAACGCCGACGAGTTGAGCACCGAGGAGAAGAGGGAGCTTCTGACGGCCTACAGAAACGTGAAGAGGAGGCAGGAAATAGAGCGCGCTTTAGCGGATGCAGTTGGAGCGAGGGAGGGGGAGGTAATCCTCGAGTTCAGCATAGCCGACCTGATGCTCAGCGAGCCGAGGCTCAAATCGACCGAGATAAACGTCCTCCTCGGGAACGGTGAGGTTCAGCCTCTCACGAAGGTAACCCCCCTCGCCAACGCCCTCAAGAGAAGGCAAACGCCTCGCTGGGCTGTGCTGATAGCCTCACCGGAGGAGTACGTCCCGAAGCTCAGGGAGGTCTGGAAGAAGGTTATATTCGGCTGAGCTGTTGGAGGAGCCAGAAGCTGACAGGGGTTCAGCTGAAGAGCTGCCTTTTTATCTCCTTTTTCAGCTCCTCTATGAGGTCAATAAGCTCGTCCGCATCTTTAACCTCTTCAAGGCTTTCCTTTGGGATGAGCGGCACTTCTCCAACCACTTCGGTTTTCGTCTTCTCGAGTATGAAAACGCCGTCGGAGTTGATTATCTTCCCCACTTCCGCCACCATCTCCGCCCTCTTCACCGTCGAGCGGGTCTTGCGCTGGTCTATGCCGGTCAGGATTCTGAACTCGTCCTCCCTCGAGACCGCGTTGAAGGGGGCCTTCTTCACCTTAACGACTCCGAGGCCGAGCTCCTTCAGGCGGTCGAAGATTTCCTTTTCGAGGGGTGTCTCCGGGTTGACGTTGAGGTTGGCCTCGACCCTTGAGTGAAGCACGTCAATCGGCTCGGCCAGGGGTTCATCAAAGAGTTCTTCGAGCCTTATGGCCACCTCGAGCGAAACGGCCTGCTCACCGCGCTCGTAGTTTATCAGGCTCTTCCGAGAGACACCGAGCAACTGGGCCAGCTCGTTTATCGAATAGCCGCGCTCCTCACGGAGGCGCTTTAAAAGGGCACCGTTGATCCTGACGTAGAAGCCTCCGCGTTCGGCAAAGACCGCCGGCAGTTCGTTCTCAACGAGAACATCGTAGAGGGTCTCGGGCCTGAGAGCATAGATTCCAAAGCGTTCGTAGACGACCCCCTCCTCCAGTTCGGAGTTCTTCGTTTTAATCCCGACCATCAGGGGGGAGGCGTTGAAAAACCTGGCCAGACGCTTCAGGTCCTCGGCCTGCTCTTCAGTTACGGTGTCGATGTTGGTTGACACCTTGATGAAGAGAAGGAGGAATAACCTGCTGGCCACTATATCAAAGCACGAGCCGCGGAACTCCATCCGGGCCGTTTTGTATCCCGTGCCCTTCAGCACCGCTTCGACGGTTCTTATGAGCCTTTCCCTGTCCATCATTTTTAAATAGGTGCACGGCTTAATAAACTTAAGGTGTTGGAATGAGACCGATAGTTCTCAGGGGGAAGCTTGTATCGCTTGGGGTTCCCCTCAGGGACGACCTCCACAAGGCCTGGCTCTGGAACAACGACCGCGAAGTCAGGAGGTATCTTTCGAAACCGGCGGAGGTTTTCTTCCCGGAGGATGAGCTTGAGTGGTACGAGGCCATAAGAAAAGGAAAAAAGCGGGAGAAGGTCTTCGCCATCGTGGAAAACTCATCTCACTCACTCGTCGGCTTCGTGGGGCTTCACAGGATAGAC
>WAMH01000137.1 GCA_015522395.1 Thermococcus sp.
CTACAACGCATTCCTCATCTGTCCCACGAATGGACCGCCAACAAGAGGAGACGGGAACAAGGTGTTCGAGTTCTTCGATGATTTCAACGGAAGCTCCCTCGATACCGAGAAGTGGAACGTTAAAACTACTTTCACAGGGGGTTATACTGTTTCGGACGGGATCCTCACGCTGAAGGGCGACAGCGACGATACAACCACAGACGTCTGGCTCTGGACAAAGAAGACCTTCCCCTACTACAGCTACGTCGTCGGGTTGGGCGTTAAAATCAGCAGTTCGGCCGACCAGGGATGGCTGTGGTATCTCAAATCCAACGGAAAGGGCTGGATGGAGGATGTTTTTTATGATAAAAAGAGGAATGTGCGGGGAGATTATGGACATCTCTACAACTTGAGTACCTTGGATGAAGGTTATTATAAAAAAGGCGGGTTATATCTAGATAACAAGTGGACCCACGTCGAGATAGCAATAGAAAAGGACGGCTCTTATGCGGACATCACAACCTACCAGAACCAGAGCGGGCCCTTCACCGGGACGTGGAACGGGAATACGAGGGAGATAAGTTATTATTCTGGATGGAGGGAGGACATTTACGCAAAAAAAGATACCTCCATAGGCCTTGCCCAGTTCATGGGTTCTACCCAGTACGACTTCGTCTACGTGCGCAAGTACCTCAACCTTAACGATCTGGATCAATCCAGTATATTCGTGACCAAACAGAACAAGGTGGAGTTTATAGACGACAATCCAGGTCATGAGGATCACGGAGGAGACAAGCTAGCTATCCTTAATAACTGGAGTGATAACCTCGCCCACACAACAGGAACATGGTATATGGGAGTCAAACACAGATACGAGGTCATAGTGGACGGGAGCTCCAACGGGATAAACCTTGACTTCACCTACAATCCGGACATAACTCCTTCCTCTAGGTCAAGTGCCTTTATAGAAGGAATCCCCGGAGGATACACCCTCTACGTCACCATCGACAACGACGACGGCAATAACGCGTACTTTGACTGGATAGTAGCCGCCCCGTACCCCTATAAGGTATACACAGATGCAGATATAACATTCACACCCAGCGAAAGCATCGGTCATGTCAACGGGTACTCTACGGCCAGAGTTTACGACCTGCAACCCTTCATAGATTGCGTACAAAACCAGAAGTACTTCGGGGTATACGGAGCACCCTCCTTCTTTGAGAGGCTTGAGGGTGGATCAACGGTAAACAGAGCATACTACGAGGCCATGGCAGAGAAGATGCAGAAAGTAATATACGGATCGGTAAAATATCCCATTGGATTGGTCAGTTTTATCCTTCCGAAGGAATTACCTCCCAACCTGAACTTCCTAGTCAGAAAACAGCCCGCTGCAGACTATATATACCTAGATTACAAGAAGTATCCCTCAGATGATCCAAATGCGTACAAGGTACTTGGGATCTCAAGCAACGGAGGCGTTACGTCTCCGATAATAGACGAAAACTTTTATCTAACCCCCGAGATAGCAAGGATGATCTTCGGGGTTCAGGGTTCCAAAGACTTGCTGGTGAGGTGATGGGATGAAATCCATCGAGGACATTCTCTATCTGGTGGGTGATGCCGCTTACTCCTTTTTTCATAACCTGATGGAGTTTCTCAATCCATCCTCCAGAGAAAAGCCTCCGGAGTTTAGGAAACTTCGAAAGCTAATCAGAAGGGACCTGACTCCCCACGAATTTCTGAGCCTCAAACTCCAGATGAGTTTTTTACTGTACCTCGTGTTCGGACTGCTGGTATTAATCCTAAAGGTAAATCCCCTGTGGATTTTTGGGTCTGTGATTGTAGAATTTTTGTACATAAGATACCTGATAAATAGTTATTACGAGTTTTTTATTGATCCCAGAGCGTATAAAACCTTCTATTACACTATAACATGGTTGACTTTTGGAGCGTTCGCTGGATATATAATAATGCGGAAAATCGCAAC
This sequence comes from Thermococcus sp., assembly GCA_015522395.1. GTDB lineage: Archaea > Methanobacteriota_B > Thermococci > Thermococcales > Thermococcaceae > Thermococcus. Next base: position 1,970 of record WAMH01000137.1, read on the forward strand.
CGAGGTATACTATTACTACATATATCTCATTGCCATCCTAATAATTACAATGACGTTCAGGGAGATTTTCAGAAGGAGACACGGCAGGGACTACGCCTACGGGATAGTCGAGGACGTCAAGAACGATCTCGTGAGAGTCTTCATCCACGATGACATAGCCGCGAATGTTAAACCCAACCACTACTGGTTACCCAAGGTCCCCGGGGCAGAACAGGGAGCGATAGTCAAGGTACTCGTGGAAGACAGGGCGTTCAGAAGTGCCAGACCGGTCAGAATACTGGAGGTTCATCCCGTTCAATCCTCCCAGAGCGAAACGGAGCCAAAGGATGCGGCCGAGTGAAGCACGAGAAGGTAGACGGAGTGGCAGGGTTCAATGAGGTTCGTCTTCACGAAACCGGAGCACTTTTTGCAGAGCCTCAACGGCTCAACGGGGCGGCATGGCGGATGGAGAAGAAGCATGCCGTTTTCCCACTCCAGCCCAAAGCCAAGGGCTTTCGCGGCGCGCTCAACGAGCCCCCTGAACCCGTCCCAGTCCGATATCTCCAGGAGGTAGTACACGGTGTGCCCCACACTACCACCGAAGAAAATACCATAAAAAGGTTATAAAGTTTTCCGAGATTTAGAACTATAAATGGTATGAAGATACCTTCAATCACAGGGAACTAAAGCTCCCCGCAGAGCTCCGCGAAGTTCCTGTAGACCTCTGCTCCTCGTTCGGTGTGGGAAACCTCAGGGTGGAACTGGACGCCGTATATTGGAAGGCTCCCGTGTTTCATGGCCTCAACCGGACAGGTCTCGCTCCTCGCGAGAAGCTTGAAGCCCGGCGGGGGTTCTTTAACCTCATCCATGTGGCTCTCCCAGACCTTCAATTTCTTTGGAAAGCCTTTGAAGAGGTCGTTTTCCCCGATTATTTCAATTTTAACGAGGCTGTATTCCGCTTTATCGCCCCTTCCAACCTTCCCGCCAAAATGCCTCGCTATAAGCTGGTGTCCGAGGCAGATCCCTAAAATCGGCACGTTGAACTCGTCGTAGTGCTCAAGAATCGCCTCGCAGTTGCCCGTTCTGTTTATATCCGGCCCACCCGAGAAGATTATGCCCCTTGAGTTCAGGGCCTTGATGTCCTCCAGAGGAGTGGTGTTCGGTATCATCTTCGCCTCAACGCCGAGGTACCTTAAGGTCCTCCAAATCCTGTGGACGTATTGACCGCCGTTGTCCATTATAACTATCATGTAATCACCTCACTCGAACTCTATCGTCGCGGGAGGCTTGTTAGTTACGTCGTAGAGCACTCTTCCGACCTCGGGAATCTCGCTTGTAATCCTGAAGGCTATCCTTTGGAGCACCTCAAAGGGGACGTTCATCGCGTTTGCCGTCATCCCGTCGAGGCTCTCGACGACGCGAACAGCTACCGTTTCCTTGTATGCCCTTATGTCGCCCTGCACTCCAACGGTTTTAACGCCGAGAAGAACCGCGAAGGCCTGCCAGGGCTTTAGTCCCACCTTCTCGATTTCCTCCTCGACTATTGCGTTGGCCTCCCTGACTATTTCAACCTTCCCCGGCGTCACCTCGCCGAGGACCCTGACCGCCAATCCCGGCCCGGGGAAGGGCATGCGGTTGTATATCTTCTCCGGCAGTCCGAGCTCCCTGGCCAGTTCCCTCACTTCGTCCTTGTAGAGGTCCCTCAGCGGCTCTATAAGCTTGAGGTTGAGCCTCTCTGGAAGACCGCCAACGTTGTGGTGGCTTTTGATTTTCCCCTTGCTCTCAATCCAGTCGGGAGCGATGGTTCCCTGAATTAGAAAGTCCGCGTTGATTTCCTTAGCCACTTCCTCGAACACCTCGATGAAGACCCTGCCAATTATCTTCCTCTTCTCCTCCGGGTCAGTAACGCCTTTCAACGCCTCAAAAAAGCGCTCGCTGGCATCGATGTAGTGGAGGTTGAGGCCGAACTCGTCGCGGAAGGTCTTAACGACGAACTCTGGCTCATTCTTCCGCATGAAGCCAGTGTTGACAAAGACTGCGTGAAGTCTGTCGCCTATTGCCCTGTGAGCCAGAACCGCGGCGGTTGAGCTGTCAACCCCACCGCTGAGCGCTATGATGGCATTCCTGTCACCGGCGGTATTCCTAATCTCCTCAACCTTCTCCTCGACGAATTTTTCCCACATGAGCACCACCTTTTTGCGAGCATTTGAGAGTCAATATATAAATCTATCCTTGCTGATTTTGATTGGTTTATGTCAAAACATCATCGAGCCTGTCTTCCTCCAAAGCCTTCCTCAGCTCCATGGCTATTCTCCTTCCCGTGCTCACCGGAAAGTCATAGCGGAGCCAGCTGTAGGGCAACCCGTGGACGAATGGGTTGTTCCTGCAACTATTCTGGCAGAGACCTCGAAGACGACGAATTCAAGCTCCTCGGTGTAAACTCCTTCGAGGCAGAACGGGCCCCCAGAGGCCACCCATGAGCTTCTCAGCGGCTTTGACTACCCTCTCCCCGGCCTCAATGACGTCCATCAGCAAGCTCTCCCTCAGGACGAGTGGGATGTTGCCGATTACGGTATGATTGGTACCCAATTCAAAACCCGCCCTCATGGATAAAATAAAAGAATGCCTACGGCAACCCGGTGCTCGTTGTCAAATTCTGGAAGAGCTCCCCGACGGGTTTTCCGGAGTTCCTTTCCAGGATTGCCACAAACCCATTGAGGTTCCCTTCCCTGAACCTGTACTCCTCAAAGAACTCCCAAAGGGATTTGTAGAACGCCTCCCTGCCTGTGAACTCCTCAATCTCTTCGAGAACCAGTGCCCCCCTGTAAGCCGCGATGGCATAGTAGCGGTTGATGTCCGTGCACCGTACTTTCCAAGCCTCAGTTAAGGGAAGGTCCCTCCTTCCGTAGTCCGTCTCCCTGTCGTACACGGAAACGTAGTAGTTCCTTAACGCGATGTAATCATCCTCTGAAACGTCCTCGGCGTATTTCAGCGAGAAGTACGCCGGAAAGGCAAAATTGAACCAGTACTGGCTTACGTTTGAAGTGAATATAACAGTTCCGGGAACCCACCAGTGCGCCACCTCGTAGGAATAGCCGTATTTGTAGCGTACGGGGTTGTAAGAGTATGCTAGGACGTCAAACATCTCGCTCGATATGTTTATCCCTTGGGGATAGACAACCTTGACCTTTTCGTACCCCTACTTTCCAAAATGCTTTATCCCAAAGCTTAAAATTTTCTCGGTGAGGTTTGCGTACCTCATCACGGTTTCCTCCCCGATCCCCATGTAGTAAACGGTCAAACGACCGTTCATCAGCTCCATCCTCTTAAAGTCCCCAACGAAAACCGGGATTACTCCGTGAAAGCCGTGCGGGAAAGTGATTCTCCACACTCCCGGGGCGATCTCTTCCCCCGGGCCTATTACGGTTCCCCTGTCTGTTTTGACCCTGACCGTGATAACGTGAAAGAGCTCAATGGAGTTCAGCACGGGCCTCAGGAACTCCGTCCTCAGGAACGCTATGTTCTCGGTGATCTGCCCCTCAATGCGGCCCCTTTGGGGCGCAATTTTCTTCATTGTTGAGTGGTCGCCGGTGTATGTTATCTCCACGCTCCCGTTTTTGAAGTCCTTCAGGGGAATGACCAGAAAGAGGCCCTGAATGAAGCCAACCCTCCTGTTGTCCACCTTGATTTCTTCAACGTTGAGCCTCGGCGTTCTCTGGAAGAAGACGTAGGGCTGTGATGTGATGTTGCTGTAGTCCACAACCGCATCGAACTTTCTCCTCTCCAAGCTGATGTTCATGTCAATAGTTGTCACTCCAATCCCAGCCGTCCCGGGTGGGGTGGTGGCAGATTTCATGAAGTCACCCCAGTTGATTTTCGGAATCCTGCCCGTTTTCAAAACCTCCACGAGGGCCAGCGGGCCGTACTCGTCGGCGATGTACTCCATCAGGTCGTTGGTCTCAGCGAACAGTACTGCGTTGTACCCGCCCCTGAGGTTCAGGGATTCTAACTTATCCAAGCTCACGTATCTCTCCTTCTTTTCTCGGGGACCCACCGGCGTTCTCCCCGCATCCATCGCCCCGAACCCGACGGCGATGAAGTCCGGAAGCTTCCTTCCGGCGGCATATTCAAGGAGCGCCGCGTCGACGTCGAGGATGGAGTACACACCCGTTTCGTTAATCAGGGCAACGTGGATTTCCCTCCTCTTGTAGTCCACGAACCAGAGAACCTTTCTCCCCGTGATGTTTTCGAGGGCTTTCTCCGACGGGTAGAGGTATATCTTCGCTTTTTGAGGTCTGGTTCCGAAGAGCCTGGCGTAGCTTGCGTAGGCACTGTCCGCACCCAGGAGGAGCATGTTGAGCTTTGACTGCAGTACCGGGTCGTCGCGGATCTCTTTTGGATAGTAGATTTCAAAGTATTTCGTCGAGTTGTGGTACCAGTTCCCGTAGACCCGACCACCAAGACGACCAGTGGCTCCCGGTGCTTGGGAGGACGTTGCCGTGCTTTCAGAGTGCCCAGTTGCAGTCGGGTGAGGAGTTGATACACATCCGAGTGCAGCCGTTACGAGAATTAGAACCAGCAGGGTTGCAGAGAGACCACGCATAACATCACCTCCAGTGCGATGAAGCATCCCCGACGGTTTAGTTGTGGGAGGTCACTCACCATTTAAGTATCTTCCGGGAAGAACAGGAAGAGGGGAAGCAGAGAAACAAAGCCAGAGGGTCGCTCTTTGAACCTCACTTCCCCATCGGATAGTTCGGGGCCTCGTTGGTTATGAGTACCTCATGCGGATGGCTCTCCCTGAAGCCGGCCTGCGTTATAATGACAAACTCACCCTTCTCCTTGAGCTCGGGAATGTTTTTTGCCCCGACGTAGCCCATTCCCGAGCGAAGACCTCCAACGAGCTGGTATAGGACGTCACTGACGGGCCCTTTGTACTGCACTACCCCCTCAACGCCCTCGGGGACGAACTTTCTGGTTTTCATGTGGTCCTTCTGGTAGTACCTCTCGGCTCCTCCCTTCATCATCGCCCCAAGAGAACCCATTCCGCGGTACTGCTTGTACCTCCTCCCGTTTATAACGACCTCCTTGCCCGGGGCCTCTTTGGTTCCAGCGAGGAGAGAGCCTAGCATGACCGCGTCAGCTCCAGCGGCTATTGCCTTAACTATGTCGCCGGAATAGCGGATTCCACCGTCCGCTATGACGTAAAGCCCGTACTCCTGGGCCCTGTCAGCAACCAGCGCTATAGCGGTAACTTGGGGAACGCCGACTCCAGCGACAACCCTCGTCGTGCATATGCTCCCGGGGCCGATTCCAACCTTCACAGCGTCGGCAAAGGTGAGGTCATCAACCGCCTTTGGATTGGCTATGTTGCCAACGATTAGGTCCGCATCAACGGCTTTCCTTATCTCCTTCATGGCCTTAATCGCCCTGAGGTTGTGGGCGTGGGCCGTGTCCACAACTATAACATCGACCCCTGCCCTGTCGAGAGCCTTTGCCCTCGCTATGTCAAAGGGCCCGACCGCCGCGGCAACCAGAAGGTCACCGTTCTCGTCCTTCACGGCGTTCTTCCACTTCTTCCTCTTTGCCAGGTCGCTCATCGTGATTATGCCCACAAGTTTACCGTCCTCATCGACCACCGGCAGTCTGTCTATCCTGTGCTCGAACATGAGGTTGAGGGCTTCCTCGGCGGTCACGTTCTCGCTCACCGTTATCGGCTCGCCCGTCATGACCTCCCTCACGAGCTCCCCCTGCTTCACTGCTATGTCCTTCTTGCTGATGACGCCGACAACCCTGCCGTCCTCAATGACAGGAAGACCGTCGATACCGTTCTTCTCCATCAGGAAGAGGGCGTAGTCAACGGTCTCTTCCGGCGGGATGGAAATCACGTCTTCAATGATAAAGCGCTCCGCCCGCTTTACTTTCTTAACCCCCTCGACCTGCTCGCTTATGCTCATGTTCCTGTGGATTACGCCCAGACCACCTTCCCGGGCCATCGCGACCGCCATCTCCCACTCCGTAACGGTGTCCATGGCCGCGCTGAGAATCGGTACATTGAGCCTCACGTTTGGAGTTACCCTCGTGGAGATGTCAACGTCTTTTGGCTCGACTTCAGTTGCCTGAGGTATCAGAAGAACGTCGTCGAAGGTGTAACCCTTGATTGCATTGACGAGTTTATGTTCAAATTTTCCCATAATTCCCGAACCTCCTGGCTCTTTTTGACTTATATATGGCTATAATTTTTAAGGTTTATGGGGTTGAAGAATCCCGGCGGTTGGTCTTAAGGGGTGTAAAAAGAAAGCCAGAAAAACTAAAGGGCCTTCTTCAAAAAGTACTCGTGAACCCTCGTGTCCTCCGTCAGCTCGGGGTGGAACTCGAGGCCGATCAGGTTGCCCTGCTCAACCCCCACAACCCTGTCGCCGAGCCAGGCTATCGGCTTCACCCTCTCGCTCAGGAGCTCAACTATCCTGGGGGCACGGATGAAGACGCCCGGGAATGGCTCGTCGCTGAAGGCAAGCTTTATCGGCGCTTCAAAACTGTCAACCTGCCTGCCGTAGGCGTTTCTGTTTACCTTAACGTCGAGGAGCTCAAGGAACCGCTGTTCAGGAGTCGCGCCTATAACTTCCTTCGAGAGCATTATCAGGCCGGCGCAGGTGCCCATTATGGGAATCCCCTCCTCTCCAAGTTTCCTTACGGGTTCAAGGAGACCGTTCTTGACCATCAGGCGGGATATGGTTGTGCTCTCGCCGCCGGGTATTATTATAGCGGAGATGCCTTCGAGCTGCCTCGGCTTCCTGAGCCAGATGACTTCACCCGAGATACCGAGGTTCTCTAGGGCCCTCTTGCTTGCCTCGATGTGCTCGCCCACGTCGCCCTGGAGCCCTATGACGCCTACCCTGACCATTTCAATCCCCCCCAAATCAAACAGAAAAAAGAAGATCAGACGCCCCTCTCCTCGAGGCGGACTTCAAGCTTATCTATCTCCTGGCCATGCATTGGCTCTCCGATTTCCCTGCTTATCTCCGCCAAAACATCGGGCTCGTCCCAGTGGTTCACCGCTTCCACTATCGCCCGGGCCATCTTCTCGGGGTTCGAACTCTTGAAGATTCCCGAGCCGACGAAGACGCCGTCCATGCCCATCTGCATCATCAAAGCGGCATCCGCGGGAGTTGCAACGCCTCCAGCTGCGAAGTTGACGACCGGAAGCCTTCCAAGCTTCTTGACCTCGAGGAGGATCTTGTAGAGTCCCTCAACGATGTCGCGGTATGTGTAGTGGCCGTAGACCGGCTCGTTTTCAAGGACCTGCTTCGGCAATCCACTTATCTCCCTGACCTCGAAGGCGAGCCTGAGGTACGGTTCCGCGAACTTCTCGGCAACTCCGTAGACCTGCTCGTCGGTCATGCGCTGGATTAAGCTTATGTTGTCCTTGAGAAGGCGGACGTGCCTGACTGCTTCAACTATGTTCCCGGTTCCGGCCTCGCCCTTCGTCCTCATCATGGCCGCGCCTTCCCATATCCTCCTGACTGCTTCACCCAAGTTCCTGTTGCCGCAGACGAAAGGAACACTGAACTCGCGCTTGTCTATGTGGAAGTACGGGTCGGACGGAGTTAGAACCTCGCTCTCGTCGATCATGTCAACGCCCAGGGCCTCGAGGATTCTCGCCTCGGCGACGTGGCCGATCCTGACCTTCGCCATAACCGGAATCGTCACGGCGTCCATTATCTCCTGTATCTTCTCTATCGGCGCCATTCTGGCGACTCCGCCGGCCTTCCTGATGTCGGCAGGAACGCGGTGGAGGGCCATGACCGAAACTGCCCCTGCTTCCTCCGCCACCCTCGCCTGCTCCGCGTTGGTGACGTCCATGATGACGCCGCCTTTAACCATCTTGGCAAAACCGCGCTTCAGCCTCTCGGTGCCCTTGGCTTCAATAACATCGAACTTTCCCATACAATCACCCCCTTGGCTTCAGTTATTTCAAGGAAAAACTTGAATATAAGGTTTACCTTACGAAAAAGCGGGAGACACAGAAAAAGGGTCGAAATAAAGCTCAGAAGAGAGAGAAGTTTCGTTCAGACCTTTCCAATCATCTCAAGGCTCACATCGAAGTTCCTGACCGAGTGCGTCAAATAGCCGAGGCTTATGACGTCGATGTCGAGTCTGGCGTATTCCTCTATGTTCTTGGGAGTTATCCCTCCGGACACCTCGATCTTCACCCTCTCGCGGAGGCCCTCGTGCTTTAAGGCCTCGATGGTTTCAGCTATCTCATCGGGAGTCATGTTATCGAGCATAACCACGTCGGCTCCTGCTCTGGCAGCTCTGAGGGCACCCTCAAGGCTCTCAACCTCGACCTCGACGACCTTGTAAACACTGAAGGCCTTAGCGCGCCTTATCGCCCCCTCCAGCGGAACCAGGGCGAGGTGGTTGTCCTTTATGAGTATAGCGTCACTCAGCGAGAAGCGGTGGGGCTCGCCGCCGCCTATGATGATTGCTCTCTTGTCTATCGGCTTGAGGAGGGTCTTCCTCGTCCCAGCAACGCGAACCTTGGGATTCACCGCTTTAACCCTTTCGACGAGCTTCTTAACTTCCGTTGCTATTCCGCTCATTCTCCCCATCACGTTCAGCGCGGTTCTCTCAACGAGCAGAATAACCCTCGCATCTCCCTTGAGTTCAATGATGACGTCCCCCCTTTTCACTTCCTCGCCGTCGAGCTTCTTAACCTCAGCCTCAACGCCGAAGTGCTCAAATAGGACTTTGGCTTCTTCAACGCCGGCTATAACACCTTCCTGCTTAGCTATGATGACGGCCCTTGCCTTAGTTCCCTCTGGAACAACCGCCTCGCTCGTGAGGTCTCCAAAGGGTGCATCCTCCTCAATGAACCTCAGGAGATACGAAAGCGGAATCACGCCTTACCACCCCCAACAGGAACTTCCACAGTGGCACGAGTCTAATTTCCTTTCCCTCCGCTTCAATCGTGTCTTCCCTGCTCCAGTTTATTATTGTCAGGTTGTCGCAGTTAAGCTTATCCGATGCACTTACAAGAGCAGAGACTTCCCTCTTAAAGGTGTTGGGGTCGCTGAGGGAGTAACTCACCTGGATGAGCTCCGACACTTCCCCTTTCTCCGTCACCACGAAGTCAACTTCCTTTCCTCTCCCGTCTTTAAAGTAGTACAGCTCCTTTTCACGTCTCAGTAGCTCAAGGAAAACCGCGTTCTCCATGAGCCTGCCCAAGCTTTCCCCTGAACGCGGAGAGTAAGTCGTCACGAGGCCGTTATCAACGATGTAAACTTTGGGAATACTTTTCTCGACCTCCTTCAGATTGTGGGAGAACTTCTTCACGATGAACACGACGTAGGCGTCTTCGAAGTATTCGAGGTATGTGTAAAGGGTGTTCCGGCTGACGTCAACTCCCATGCCCTTCATGTACCTCGCGACCCTGTTCACGGAGAATTCCTTGGCAAACGATGTCATGAGGAGCTTTAGGAACAGCCTTACTGCCCTGAGGTTCTTCACGCCGTGCCTCTCGATGATGTCGCGGTAAAGCATTACGTTGACGTATTCTGAGAGCGTTTTCCTCTTTAGAAACTCATCGTCGAGGAGAACGGCCTCCGGAAAGCCTCCAAACATAAGATAATCCTTCAACAAGGCCTTTATTCTCCCCTCGTCCTTCGTCGAAAGGTATTTGCCCGGAAAAAAGCCCTTCGCCCTCAGGAACTCCCTGAAGGAAAAAGGAAAGAGCTCAAAGGTTAGGGTCCTCCCCCTTAGTGCGGAGGCTATTTCACCGCTAAGGAGCCTTGAGGAAGAGCCCGCCAGGTAAACCCTGAAACCGTCCCTCTCAACGACCCTCTTAACGAAGAGCTCCCAGTTTTGGACCTCCTGGACCTCGTCCAGAAAGAGGTATTTCTCATCCGCCTCGGGAAAGAGCTCGTAGAAAACCTTCACCAGGGCCGATAGATCCTCTAAGGTCGGGGGATAAATCCTATCGTCGTCCAGAGGGAAAAACACCGCCGCTTTCCCGGCCTTTCTCACTTCAGAGAATCTCTGGAGGAGGTAATAGGTCTTTCCAGCCCTCCTCGGCCCTGTTATGGCTACCGCCTTCCTAACGTTCAATCTCTCCGGAACGCTCAGCTCCCTCTCAACACCGCGAACGTTAACGTCGCGGTAGTCCATCACGATTTGCGCTACGACTTCTTCACGCTCCATGTTAAATGGAAAGGTAAAAATCCTTAAAAGGTTTCCCTTCGTATTTAACAAAAATATTCAAATCTTTCACTTCAGACTTAACATCTCAACTCATCTCCAGCATCCTTTCTATTGCCTTTCTGGCTTTCTCGGCTATCTCTTCCGGAACCTCTATCTCGTACTTCATATCGCGGAGAGCGGTGTATACGTCCTCGAGGGTTATCGCCTTCATTCCAATGCAGGTCGCGTCTTCCCTAGCCGGGTGGAATTTGATGTCGGGGTATAGCTTGCTTAAACGGTAAACCATTTCCCTCTCGGTGAAGACGACCCACTCCTTCCACTCGGGAGCGTGCTTTATCATCCCACCAGTGGAGGCGATTATGTCGGCCCTCTCCTGCACTTCCGGCTCGCATTCCGGGTGGACCATGAGCTTGGCGTTGGGATACAACCTTTTCGCGCGTTCAACGTCCTCAACGGTGAACTTCTTGTGGACGTAGCAGTGACCGTACTCGGGAACTGGAATGGCGGTCTTTCCGGTCTGCTTTGCTACGTAGTAGGCGAGGTTCTTGTCGGGGCCGAAGATAACCACCTCGGATTCGAGCTTTCCGACGATTTTGGCGGCGTTTGCAGAGGTGACCGTAACGTCCGCGAGGGCCTTGCACTCGGCGGTGCTGTTGACGTAGAGGACAACCGGAGCGTTTGGATACCTCTTCCTCGCCTCGATTATGTGTTCGGGAGTCAGCATGTTCGCCATCGCGCACGTGGCCCTCCTTGTTGGCAGGAGAACCGTCTTCTCGGGATTGAGGATTTTGGCCGTCTCTGCCATGAAGTCTACGCCGGCGAAGACTATAACATCGGCGTCAACATTGACGGCTTTCCTCGCGAGTTCAAGGCTGTCCCCCAAAAAGTCGGCTATGTCCTGCACCTCGGGCAACTGGTAGTTGTGGGCCATGATTATCGCGTTGCGCTCCTCTTTAAGCTTTTCAATCTCATCTATAATCTTGTCTTTTTCCATGCTCTCACCCCTTCAGCGAGGATAGAAGATGGGAATTAAAAGGGTTTTTGGACACCTTTGGTTAGAGTCTGCAATGGCCGTCGAAGAAGCTCGGTCTTTCGAATGCCTTCCTCATCACCGGAAAGTCCTCGCGGTAGTGGCTCCCCCTGCTCTCCTCTCTCGCCAAGGCGCACTCCAGAGCACCCCTCGCGAGGAGCTTCAGCCTCGGATCAGCCTCGATTCCCTCAAGTTTTTTCAGACCGGCCCTGAGGGTTTCAGCGCTCCTAACGATTCCAGCGTGGTTCCAGAGGAGCCCTCTGAGGTAGTCAACGTCTCCGGGTTCGTAGCCGTGGTAAGCCGGTTCCTTAACCTCCCTGCACCTCGGCTTTTCCCTCGCTATCGTTCTGGCCACCTCAATCCCGGAAACGACGCATTCAAGGAGCGAGTTGCTCGCCAGTCTGTTCGCCCCGTGGAAGCCGTTGGAAGCCGTTTCTCCTATCGCGTAGAGGTTTTTAATTCCCGTTCTGTACCAGATGTCAACCGCTATTCCGCCCATAGTATAATGGGCTATTGGCGAGACGGGGATTGGGTCTCTGGAGGGGTCGAGGCCGTCCTTCCTCAGGAAGGCATAAACCTGGGGGAAGCGTTTCTTGAAGTTCTCAATCGAGCGGGCATCCAGGAAAACCCTCTTTCCCGACTGCATCTGCCTGTATATGGCCCTCGCCACGATGTCCCTCGTCGAGAGCTCGTTAACGAAGCGCTCTCCGTCTTCCGTTACGAGCTTCGCTCCGGCACCGCGAACGGCCTCGCTGATTAGGAAAACGCCCCTCCTTCCTATGTAGCCCGTTGGGTGGAACTGCACGAACTCCAGATCCCTCGCTGGAGCACCTTTCATGACCGCGTCGCCTATGAGCAGACCTGTGTTCGCTGGAGAGCCCGCCGTGAACCTGAACAACCCGGAAAAACCGCCGGAGGCAACAACCGTTGCGTCAAAGTGGAGGAATTCCCCGTTGACGAAAAGGCCGTAGGCCTTTCTCCTCTTCACCGCGAGCTCCTCGACGTGGCCATTAACGAAGTTCACCCCAAGTTCCTTGGCGCGGAGGTAGAGGAACCTAGTGACGTGCTTTCCCGTTTCGTTCTTTATCGTGAAGACCCGGGGGAATGAGTGCCCTCCCTCGGTCTCGCTGGTCTCGAACTTCAGGCCAAGGGAGGTCAGGAGGTCATATGCCTCGCTCGCCTTCGAGATCACGCTCCAAACAACCTCTTCATCGTTCAAATACTTTCCAGCCTCGACGGTGTCCAGAAAGTGGGCCCTTAAGGAGTCACCGTCCGAAAGGGGGAGGGCTATCCCTGCCTGGGCCAAATAGGAGTTGCTGTCCCTTATTCCGGGTCCGATGAGCGTGACTTCAAACCCTCTGCTGAGAAGCTTGACGGCCGCTGTTAAGCCCGCTATGCCTGTCCCGACTATCCCGATCCTCATCCAACCACCGGGGAAAAATGGAAGAAAAGCTTAAACGCTTTTCTAACGGCGCCTCATCGTGAGGATCAGCAGAGAGATCCCGAGGAGAACCGCGAGGGCGGAGCCGAAGAAGGGAACAGGAACATCGGAGGCTGGAACGACGGCCACGTCCCCAACGTGCTCCGTGAAGTAGCAGTCGTAGTCATCGTCAAAGTTCTCCCCCACCACGGTGCTCGAACCATCCCTCTCGGTGACGTTGTCTATGTAGAGGTCATACTGGGCGGTCTTATCCCATGAGCCGGCTCCAGAGCGAAGAACCTCTGTTATGTCCCTGCTGGTTACGTTCCAGACGCTGCTGCCGTCCACATAAAATCCAATCTCCGTTTTGTTGACGGTTATCGTGAGGTTGTGCCAGCCGTCAGTAACATTGTAATCAAGGTCCCTGCAGTCTGTGGTAGAACCATCGTAGTAACACGAGTAGAGGGCAATCCCATTGTAACCATTGGTCCAGGTGAAGTAAGCGTAGCTGTCCGCGTTTCCACTGTCGTTGACGTAAACGTACATCGGATCAACGCCTGCTCCCGAGCTGTTCCAGTTCTTCAACGTGATGGCATAGGTGAGGTTGTACAGTCCAGCGGAGAGGTTGTAGGTGATGTAGTGCTCGACAACTGAGTAGCCTGTGGTGTTGTGCGAGCTCACCCTGAGGACGTAGTCCGTCTTCTCCTCACCGGTTATCGCCGCGACCTCGTCGACCAGATAAGACGAGAGCCTACCCCACGGGTTCGGGTCGGTGCCATCTGTGACGTAGAGGTACTTGGCCTCCCCCATGAGGTCGGCAAAGTCACCGGAGTTGAAGGACGAGACGTTGTAAACGAGGGCACCTAGCTTGGAGGTGTTGGCGCTCGGCCACGACTCCGGGTAACCCGGGCTGTCGTAGATAACGAGAACGTCGAAGATGTTCAGCTCAGCATCAAGGGTGTCAGGATCGTAACTACCTGGATTCCCGACGGCGAGGAACGAGGAAGACTTGTTGTGAATGTAATCGACGAGGGTCTGATAGTAGCTCTCGTCCGCGGAGGAGACGTTGACACCGTCCAGAAATATTCCGCTCACGTTGTACCAGTTCACCCAGTTGTCTATATCATTTTCAACGTCGCTGATGTCCCTGTGTCCGTAATCGGTCCAGACGTAGCCCAGAACGCCTATTCCATTGTCCCTCATCTTCTGAATGTACTCCTTGTAAGTTGAGTCCTCGCTCGCCCCCGGACCGTTAGCGGGATTCGCTATTATGATAACGCTTATCGAAGGGTAGAGCGTCTTTACCTGGATTAACGAGTCCCACTGACAGCCGGGATACACATAGAGGGGTATCAGGAGGACGTTACTCTCGCTGGAGCCACCGGATGCAAGGTGATGAACCGCGAGGAGTGACACCAACAGCAGTAACACCAGGGTTCCCGAGAGGATCTTTCTCACCTGTGTTCACCGGTTAAAATCTGAGCAAAAGAATGGAAAACCTTTTCGGTCATCTCCTGTGGAAGAGCAGGAAAACCAGTGCAAAGACGGAAAGCCCGGCGATGATAGAGCCAAAGAACGGAACATAAACTGAGTTCTTCTCGAGGGGTGTTCCCCCATCCACCTGACTGCAGGCCCAGTTGTCACCGGTGGCATTGCTGGAGCCAGTGGGGTCTTTCTTCTCCAAGCTGTAATTCTCGGGGCATCCATCCGAATAGGTAACGTTGTCAACGGTCTCGCCGTTGCTCTCTAGGAGGGCTATCCAGTGGGTTCCGGTATTGGAGAAGCGGTAAGAACTCAGGTTTCCAAACAGGTCATCCCCCAGGGTGCCTTTTCCATAGGTTTCCTGAAACCATGTGGTGTTCCTAGACACGACAATATAACCTCCCTCAGGTATCACCGCACTGCCCGGAAAGGTGAACTCCACGTGCCCATCGTATTCAATCGACCAGCCGCTGAGATTAACAGGAAAATCGTTGGGATTGTAAAGCTCCAGCCATTCCCCGCTGTAGTCCGAGTGATTGTCCGCGGGGTTGTACATTATCTCGTTTATGACAACGCTGGGGGCCGCGCTGACCATCGACGACATCACCAAAATCACGAGAACTACGGGAGCCCACCTCAATGATACCACCGCAGGATTTTCGACTTTAAGTTTTAAAAACTTATCGAATGAATTCGTAAACGTTGGAGCAATGCATTTAAACAAGAGAACGGATTGGGAATATTCCCAGGATAAAAGGTGGAATTCATATGGATAAAGGGCGTACTTCTTGTTATCTTCATGGTCATAGAGTTAACTTCGGCGTCAGTTCTGGCGGCCCATACACTCGGGAGCGGGTACAGCGGGAGGATAGAAACGGACGGCTTCGACGATGGCTACTACCTATCGGTATGGGGAACGGGCTCGGGAATAAACGGGATACTCTACTGGATCGGGAACAACACGATGGCGAAGAACCTATCCCCAATAGTAACCTCTGGGAGAACGGTCAACAAGCTCTCTCTGGCTTCAAAGAGGGGTTTCATATCCCAGAGTGGAGAAAACGAGTATTTTATAGCATGGAGAACCAGAAAAGGACTCTACGGAACGATACTCAATTACGACGGAAGCGTTCAAAACGAATCGATTCCAATTTACACCTCAAGCACAGTGAGCAGGAACATGCTGGCGGCTGGATACGGTGAGGTTCAGGAAGATGAGAACGATTACGGGTACTTCGTCGTCGTTTACGCCCCCGGCACAAACAAAGACCTCAGGTACGCCGTCCTTGATGAGAACGGAGACATAAAGTCCAGCGGTGTCCTATGGGAGCCAGACGACCCCAACTACAACCTGACGACAGTCTCAAGAAGGGTGGCCTTTGACGGGGAGTACTTTGGGGTGGCCTTCCGGGTCAGCGAAGAGAGTGGGGACTACATATACGTCAACGTATTCAATCTGACGGCATCAGGGAGGATTGACAAAAACTACACTGCCAGACTGGAAAGCCCCGCTAACACGACGGGAAGGATCCCCATCGTCGGGAAGGGAAAAGGTTTCATAATGGCATACTACAAGGGCTCAAAGTGGTACACTGCGGCCGTAAATATCAACAATGGCATAAGCTTCGGTTCAGCAAACGATGTAACCCCTGCAGGAATCAGCAGCCCCAGCAGCGGTGGGAGCCTTGACCTAGTGTGGAACACCAGCGGGATCATTCAGTACATCGCGATGACCTACCCAAACGGGAACAAACAGCTCGTGGTTGAAAAGTTAAACTTGAATGGAACCTACTCCGGAAACTACTGGACGATTTCGGGTTCAACGTACAACTACCCCTTCGTTTCGGTCAAGCCAATGCGCTCCCCGGAGGCCTTTATCCTCCTGTGGAAAACCGGAAGCAGTGGAAACTGGACGGCAAGCGAGTACATCCTCCAAGATGGTTCCCTCACGGAGGTGAGCCCAGAAAACCAGGTCCCCTTCTTCGGGAACGCGGTTTCAGCATTCCTCCCAGCCATCGGGACGGCGCTCCTCTACAGGAAAAGGTAATTTCCAGCGGATCTTGATAGTATGGCAAAGAACAAACAGAAATTTGAAAATCCATCCAAATTCTTGCTGGCTTTTCTCGATTTTTCGTCTTACATACGACCGAATATCCAAAAGACTAAAATATGCACCGATGCACAGCAAATCCGGTGATATCCATGGAGGCGGTCGCTTCGATAAAGGCAAGGGGGGAGGGCCAAACCCTCCGCTGAGAGCATTGGGAGCTTTGGTTTTGACGAACTGCTGTACGAAATCCTGAAGGAAGGTCTTTTCTGGGCCGCCCTTGGTCGGCCGTCGGAGGTCATGCCGTTTCTGAGGGGCAAGCTCCTTGAGAACGGTGTTTCGTCGGAGAAGCAGCGCAGGGAGTACATGGAGTACCTGCTCGACGAGCTTGAGAGGTTTTACCGGCGCATCTCGTGGAGCGGAGAACTGGACGAGGGCCACTGGAAGGCTCTGAAGTCCTTCCACAGGGACATACTCTCCTGCCTCTACTGAGGGGCCTACCTTTTTAACCCCTCAACTCTACTCCCCCAGGGATGATGAGGGAAGTTTCGTCCGAACGGTGAGGACACTCGCATGGTCTGACCACCCTCAACCTTTTAAGCCCCTTTTCTTCCCGCTCACCGGGAGGAAAAATGACCGAGAACGAAGTCCTTACAAAGTTCATCACTCGTTTAAAAGAACTCGTCGAACTCGAGCGGAGGGCCGAGATAGAGGCCATGCGCCGGGAGATGCGGCGCCTTTCCGGGGGGGAGCGGGAAAAGCTTGGAAGGGCCATCCTAGGCCTGAACGGAAAGGTGGTCGGCGAGGAGCTTGGCTACTTCTTGGTGAGATACGGGCGCGATAGGGAAATCAAGACGGAGATAAGCGTCGGCGATTTGGTCGTAATCAGCAAACGCGATCCACTAAAGAGCGACTTAGTTGGGACGGTCGTCGAGAAGGGGAAGCGCTTCATCACGGTGGCCCTCGAAACCGTTCCAGACTGGGCGCTCAGGGGAGTTAGGATTGACCTCTACGCCAACGACATAACCTTCAAGCGCTGGATCGAGAACCTGAACAACCTTCGCGAGAGCGGGAAAAAGGCTCTGGAGTTCTATCTTGGCCTTCGGGAGCCGGAGGAGGACCAGCAAGTAGACTTCACCCCTTTTGATACCGGCCTCAACGCGAGCCAGAGGGGGGCCATATCGAAAGCCCTGGGCAGTCCGGACTTCTTCCTAATCCACGGCCCCTTCGGGACGGGAAAGACGAGAACCTTAGCGGAGTTGATAAAGCAGGAGGTAGGGAGGGGCCATAAGGTTCTGGCCACCGCGGAGAGCAACGTGGCAGTCGACAACCTCGTCGAGAGGCTTGCAAACTCTGGCCTAAAGGTCGTGAGAATCGGGCACCCGAGCAGGGTCTCAAAGAAACTCCACGAGACTACTTTGGCTTACCTAATAACGCAGCACGAACTCTACGGCGAGCTGAGGGAGCTTCGCGTCATTGGCCAGAACCTCAAGGAGAAGCGCGACACATTCACCAAGCCCGCGCCGAAATACCGGAGGGGGCTGAGCGACCGCGAGATTCTCAGGCTGGCATCGAAGGGGATAGGAACCAGGGGCGTTCCAGCTCGCTTAATCCGCGAGATGGCGGAGTGGATAAAGCTCAACGAGCAGGTCGGCAAGACCTTCGAGGACGCTAAGAAGCTCGAGGAGAGAATTGCCAGGGAGATACTGAGGGAAGCGGACGTGATCCTTACCACCAACTCCTCGGCGGGCCTCGAGGTTGTTGATTATGTTTCCTACGACGTTGCAGTTATAGACGAGGCGACGCAGGCGACGGTACCGAGCGTCCTCATCCCGATAAACAGGGCCAAGCGCTTCGTTTTAGCTGGGGACCACAAGCAGCTTCCCCCTACTATACTGAGCGAGAAGGCTAAAGAGCTGAGCAAAACGCTCTTTGAGGGCCTCATCGAGCGCTATCCAAACAAG
>WAMH01000138.1 GCA_015522395.1 Thermococcus sp.
CTCGTAAGGTGCACCTATATCAACCGCCCAATTGGAAAAACGGATGTCTTTATGGCCAGGAGCGTCGCGGCGTTTAGATGGTCCCCCAATAATCTTAAAAAGTCTGCCTCTTGTCGGATGACGAAAGTGGAGAAAACAGAAGGAAATCAGGCCCTCTCAAGGGCGAAGGGGCTGATGTAGTCGCCGTACTTCTCCCTGGCCCCAAGCAATCTCTTCCGCTCTTCCTCGAGAACCTGGAACAGCTCCCCAGGAACTTTATCGAGCTTTCCGTATATCTCCTCGATGCGGTCTATCTTGGCGAGAAGCTCCGGAACTCTTATCGTGAACTGCTTCTCGTAGGCCTCCCTGCTGTACTCCTTGTCGAGAACCTCCCTGAAGATCCTCGCCAAGTCCTCGTACCTCGGTATGTAGCCGATGGGGGTCTCTATCGCGTCAACGTCGCCGTGAACGCGAAGCTCCATCCACTTGAGCCAGACGCCCTTGTCGAGCTTGTGGTTGAGCCAGTTGCCGTTTTCATCGCGGAGGAAGTAGTTGACGGCGAATATCTTCGGCGTTTTTCTAACCCTCTTCTCGAAGTAGAGGTAGTTCCTTATGTAGTCGCCGAGGTGGACGCTCATGAAGTCGAGTATCGCCATCGGGTTGAAGGCCCTAACGCCTTCCTTGCCGAGCGTGGCAGCGGTAGTCTCGCTCTCAAGAGAGGCACCCATCGTTATGACCCCGTGCTTCCAGTCGAAGGCCTCCCTCACCGGCGGCCAGGTGTCCTTGTCGCGGCCGCCGAATATCATTCCGCCGACCTCAACGCCGCACGGGTTCTCCAAAGCTTCAAGGTCTGCGTTGGGGAAGTGCTCGAGCGAGACGGTAAAGCGAGCGTTCTTGTGGCTCGGCGGTATCTCGTTGCCCTCCTCGTCCTTCTTCCCGCGCCACCACTTTCCGCCGTGGTTCTCTCCCTCGTTCGGAATCTCAACGCCCATGTCGTTCCAGTAGGGCTTTCCGTCCTTGACGAGGACGTTCGAGAAGATTACCTCGACCGGGGAGTGGAGAACCTGCCATATTATCGGATCATCTTTTGGGTTGACGCCCTGGATTATGCCGAAGACGCCCTTCTCGACGTTCGCTCCCCTTGTCACGCCGTTGACGGGAAGGATGAAGCTCAGATCGTCGCCGACTATGTTCTCCCAGCTTATCATGGCCGTTGAGGTCTTTCCACACATGCTCGGGTAGGCACCGGTGAAGTAGGTCTTTCTGCCATGGGGGCCGTTCACGCGCATGAGGAACATGTGCTCGCTGAGCCAGCCCTCTTTGACTGCCCTGTTTATTGTCAGGCGAAATGCAGGCTTCTTGAGGCCTATCGTGTTCCCGCCGTACTGGGTGTTGACTGAATAGACGGTCTCATCCTCGAGGTCGATGTAGATCCTCCTCTTGTCGAGGTTCTTGCTCGTCTTCCTCTCGTCGAGTTCGCCCTCGCTGTGGACGAAGCGGAAGAACCTTGCGCTCCTTCCAAGACGCTTAAACTCCTCGTAGCCCTTGCGGTAAAGGATGAACTCGGAGTGGGCAACGTAGGCCGAATCCGTGAGCTGAACGGCCGGAATCGTGAATATCGAGTTCCTCGGCCCGAGGGTGAAGAAGCAGACGAAAAGCTCCTTGCCCTTCATTATGCCCCTCATAAGCTCGCGTATCTCCGCTAAGCCTTCATCGCGGTCCTTGGTGTTGAGGTATGGGAGCGGCTTTCCGCCGGGGGTCAGTATGGCGGTGTTGGCCTTGTCCCTTGCTTGATCGTAGTAGTTGTCGTAGTGGACTGTGTGGTGCGGCGTTTCGAGCATCCTCTCCTCGCCGTAGTAGAGGGCCTTCCAGCGGACGTAGTCCTCGTCCTCCGGGCTGTCGGTGCAGATGAAGACTTTATCCGGCTCGAGCCACTCAATCCATTCCGCTAAAAAAGCGTGCAGTTCAGGGTTGTCTATCGCCTTTATCTTCTCAAACTGCTCTTTATCGAGGAGCTTTTCAAGCCTTTCAAGGGGTTCCATTGTATCGCCTCCGGGAAGAGTTGAGCGATGCCTTAAAATAGTTTGTCGAGTAAGTTTATACGCCGATGCCCCCATAAGTTCAGCGATGATGGCATCGCAAGGTATATTAACTGGGAGTGATACATCCGGATGGTGCGCATCATGAAGGCTGTAGTGCTCGCCGGGGGCAGGGGGACGAGGCTTCTCCCGCTGACGGTATATCGGCCGAAGCCCATGATCCCCTTCTTCAACAGGCCCCTGATGGAATACGCCCTGCTGAACCTCGCCAGTTCAGACATCTACGTCTTTGAGCAGAGGGATTTTGACATTATTCTGAAGACTAAGAAGTCTGATTTCTCCAGGGAGGTGGGGAGAAACGTTAAAATAGAACGTTCGGTGATACTCTCGGGTGTCACCATAGGGGAGGGCACCGAAATACGGGAGGCAATCATCGGAGAAAACGTCCGGGTTGGAAAGGGCGTTGTAATCCAGCTCGGAAGCGTTGTGGGCGACAACACGCTCATTGAGGACTTCAGCAAGATAGGCTCCAACGTCAAGATATGGGTGGAGTCAAGGATTGGAAAGGAGAGTATAATACTGCCGGACTGAGGTGGTTGGGATGGAGGTTTACTATTCCCCGAGGTTCAACCCTGAGGAGCTGGCCCTGCTCGGAAGGGCCATAGGAACGATTTCGCACGGCACCATAATCGTCGGAAGGGACGGAAGGGCCATATCGAGGTACGGAAAGCGCGCGATGGTCGTTGGAATCGTCAGCACGGGTTCGACGGTAATGGACGTTCGCCTGATTCCGCTAGTTGCTTTGAAGGACTTTGCCCACAGGAAGGGTCTCCCCCTCGCGTACGTCTACTACTACAACGGCGTCCGCGTTTACGTCAACGGCATGGACGCAGACGAGATAAACGCCATCCTGGAAAGCAGAAGCTTCATCGAGGCGCATCCAAACGACATAGGCGCGACCGTCTACTATCCGAACGCCCTCGACGACTTCCTGCACGAGGTCTTCAAGCACTACAACTTCAAGATAGAGGGCAAAGCCCTCGTCGACGCCATGAACACCCCGGCTGTGCTCTTCTTCCCGCGCATGAGCGAGCACTTCGGCTTCGAGGCCGAGCTTATCAACGACATGATGACGAGCTACCTGCCGCCCAAGCCGAAGGAGGTCTTCCTCCACAAGCTCAGCAAGGGGAACTACGACTTCGGCCTCCGCTTCAGGCCGGAGGGGGTAATAGAACTCTACCACAACGGGGAGCAGAGTGAGTTTGGGAGCATGTGGACGTTCCTCGACTACATGAAGAAGAACCTTTGATTTTCGGTTCTTCCAAAATTTTTCCGGAAAATCCTCGCAGAAAAAGGTTAAAAGGTGCCCGCTTCACCAGTTTCATCTTCGGGGGTGGCAGCTGTGGGAACTTTCATAGTCATAGAGGGCATCGATGGCGCCGGTAAATCAACCCAGGCAAGGCTTCTTGCCGAATGGTTTGAGGAGAGAGGAGAAGAGGTCGTCCTGACGAAGGAACCCACCGATACGGCCTTCGGCAAGCTCATCAGAAGGCTCGTCCTGACTGGCGGAAGGGAGGGCATAATAGACGGCGCCAGGATAAGCCACGAGGCCGAGGCGCTTCTCTTCGCCGCCGACAGGGCGGAGCACGTTGAAAAGCTCATCAAACCCTCCCTTAAGGAGGGTAAAATCGTCATCTCCGACCGCTACTTCTACTCGTCCCTTGCCTACCAGTGGGCGCGCGGCCTTGACCTCGAGTGGCTGATAGACTTAAACCGCTTCGCGGTGAGGCCCGACCTTGCCATACTTCTCGACCTCCCTGTAAAGGAGAGCATGAAGAGGCTGAGGAGCAGGAGCATAAAGAGCGAGTTCGATAAGATAGCGGAACTCCAGAAGGCCGTCCGCGAGAACTACCTCAAGCTGGCGGAGCGTTTTCCTGAGATGAGGATCGTCAACGCCCTTGCGAGCGTCGAGGACATACACAACGACATCGTCGCGCTCGTCGAGCACGAGCTTTTCAGAGAGTAGGGGTCGGCCAGTGCCAGTCTCTTCATCCGGTAGCGAATCAGACCGGTAAACGCTCGTCATTCCCCCTCCTTCTTCCGGTTGCTTTTTAAAAAGTCTTTCCCAAGTGAGTTGGGCCGATGACGAGCGTTAGCCACGCTGAGCGGTGAGGAAAAGAGGGTTAGCCGAGGCCCTTCAGTAGAGCTTTCCTCCCTCCTCGCGGAGTTTTTCCCTCTCGCGCTCGATCTTCTTCTCATCCTCGAAGATCTTCGACCTGTTATGATAGCTTATCCTGCTGATGGCGCTAGTGGCGGTGTTCATGAACTTCCCGAAATTCGCGGCGATTATCGAAGCAACTATGAAAAGCCCGACTATAAAGGCCGCCTCCCCGGGTGTGAAGAAGCCGCGGGAAACAAGTGCATATCCAATCATGATGGGAATCCCCACGAGAACGAAACCGAGAACGAGGTACCACAGTGCCTTGTAACCGTACCTCTCCATGAACATCGCAAAGTCCATGGTATCACCCGCTACATCATTGGAAAGCATCACTTTTATCTTTTTCGGTAGTGTAAAAGTTCTGGGGAGGGGTGTAAGCTATCCGGACGATTCTGACCCATAAGATTCGTGTCTCACGACAAAGCCAAGGAAGTCCCTTAAGAATTCCATTCCGGCCCCGGTGTTAACGGCCTTTGGATGAATGGAGAGGAAGAAGGTTCCCCTAACACTCAGATAGGCCCCCTCCGCCATGGAAAGCTCCCGTGGAAGGGCACCTTCATCGAGATACCACGTGTACTCACGGTTGCAGATGTGTTCGACCTCTCCATTGGGGAAGTAAATGAAATTCTGCCCTATGACGGTTATGTTGTGCCCCAGCAGAACGTCCAGGGCATCCTTTGAGAGGGCATACCTCGGGGCTATAAAGTAGCGCGGGTAGGGCAGACCACACTTCCTGAACTCCCCCAAACCGAGTTCAAGCTTCTCCTCCGCTCTGTCCGCGTTACAGTCAAACTCCCTCCCAACGTGTGTGTAACCGTGAAGCTCGATGTGATATCCTTCCCTTTCGAGTTCCTTCAGGAACTCCACAAAGGCAGGATACCTGCACAGGGGTTTCTCCCCCCCATGGTTCGGGATCACGAAGAGATAGGTCTCGTTCTGGAGACCGTAGGAGTCTATCACAGCCGTTATCTCCCTCAACTGCTCCGTATAGACAGGACTGACGTCGTGAACTAGGATCGCGAAGTGCCCGAAGGCCGGAACGTAGGCGGGCCTCCCGGGAGAGGAGGAAGCCAAGAAAACGAGGAACACAGCAGCGATAACCTTTCCAGCGGACTTCATCAAAAGCGAAAGGAGAAAAGGCGTAAAAAGGTTTCGTCCCTTAGAGGTGCCTCCTCAGGAAGTCCCCGACTCTGGCCTTCCACTCCTGGGGGTGGAACTTCAGCGTTCTGACGTGGGGCGAATCGGTGACCCAAAGCTCCACGTCGGGGTTGACCTTCCTGTTGCGCTCGTAGAACTCCCTGACCTCATCAACCTCAACAAGCGGATCCTTCTCACCGGCTATGAGGAGGAGCGGTTTCCTAACTTTATCGGCCAGCTCTATGGTGTCCTCGGTTTCACCGCTGAAGAGCCTTCCGAAGGGCTTGACGAGAGGATAGAGCCACTCCGGCAGGTTGGCGAAGTACTTGAGGCTTCTCGCCCCGGTTCTGTCAAGGTAAATCGGAGGCGAATCCGCGACGCCGCAGCAAACCTCCCCAAGCTCGGCTAAAGAGCGGATGGTGACTATCGCGCCCATCGAGAAGCCTATTAAGGCTATGCTTTCGGCCGCTTCCGGGTGGTTCTCCTTCAGCCAGCGGATTGCCGCCTCCACGTCCCTGACCTCGTCCCTCCCGACGGTTGTGTACTTGCCCTCGCTCCTGCCGTGGGCGCGGAAGTCAAATGTCAGGACGTTGTAGCCCTCCTTGAGCAGGAACTCGGTGGTCTGCTTCATGTAAACGTCGTCCCACCTGCTCCTCGTATAGCCGTGGAGCGGGATGACAGTTTTGCCGCCCCCGCTCGGAATCCACCAGCCGCTCAGCTTCAGCCCGTCCGAGGTTTCAAAGGTTATCTCATCGTAGTCGACGCCCCACTCCTTGGGCGTCCAGTCGCCGATGAAGCGCGGAGGCTTCGCCATTTTGTAGGCCACGAAGCCCGCGAAGAGGATGAAGAGAAGAAGGAGAAAAACCAAAGCCCCTAAAAGTGGTCCCATATCTCACTCCCCCGGGGTCTTCTCAACGTCCAAGTGCTTCATGCTCCATATCAGGGGCAGGGCTATAAGGACGAATACTGCTCCCACCGGGAAGAGGACCCTGTAGTTCCCACCGGCGAGCTGGACAATGGCGCCGCCGACGAG